>JAJYCH010000087.1 GCA_021778575.1 Planctomycetota bacterium | reverse complement strand
AGCGAGTCGTTTAGCAGCCAGCGGATCATTACCGACCAGTTCCGCCAGCCGGGTGATCGTCCCGAGCCCGCCAAGCTCGACCCCGAGATCCGAACCTACGCCGACTATCTCCTTGCCTGCTCGGCCTGGCGCGCGGCGATGATCGAGCGGCCGATCTGGCGCGACTATGCTTCGTTCACCATCATCAGCAACGCCGCGACTTCCAGCCAGTTCAAACGAGGCTTCGAGATCGCCCGGGCGATCGAGCAACCCGAGGCCCGAACCGACGCCTTGATTCGACTCGCCGAAGGTCAGGCGATTAATGGCCGTCCCTCCGAGGCCACAGCCGCTTATGAAGAAGCGGCGCGATCCGTCACGTTGATCCCCCAGGAGGACCCACGCGAGACCCTCGTGGGCGTGCTGATTGATAGCCTGATCTCCTACGGTCGGTTTGACGACGCTCGGGCCTGTGTCCCGCTGTATTCGTTCCCTTCGCGACAGCTCGCGGCCCTCGAAGCGGTCGCGGAGTCGCAAGGCCGACGCAACCTGGCTGGTTCGGCTCGGCAGTGGATCGCCCTGGAAAACCCCGCGTTTCAACCACTTCTCTATCGCAAGGTGAACGACGGGATTCTCGCGGCGATGGAACGAGATCGAAGCAAAGAATTGCTCTCATCGGGCAAATAAACCCGGCTTCAAGGCGGCAAATCTTCGGCCGGCGTGGTTCCTCCGGGTGCCACGTCGGCCTTTTGTGCTTCCCTCGGCGGAAACATTCCGGGAAAGTGATGGGTACAACATCCGTCCGGGTTCAGCCCGGTCCGTTATTGACTCACCGGGAGCAGGTCATCTCATGCGAAGTCGCTGCGTGATGGAAATCGTATTCGGCGCGGTGGTCGTTGGTCTCGGCCTCGGTTCGCCAGTCATGGCCGATGGTCCGACCTATCATCGTGATATCACGGCGATTCTTCAGAAGAACTGCCAGGAATGTCACCGCCCCGGCCAGGTCGCGCCGTTTTCGCTTTTGACCTATGATCAGGCCCGCAAACGAGGCGCGGATATCGCCCACGTCACGGGCGAGCGAACGATGCCCCCCTGGCCTGCCTCGACAAGCTTCGGTGGCCCGTTCCTCAATCAGCGAGTCCTTCCCGCCGCCGACCTTGCCAAGCTTCAAGCATGGGTCGACGCGGGATGTCCCGAGGGCGACCCGAATGATGCCCCCAAACCTCGCGAATTCGCCTCGGACTGGCCGCTCGGGAAGCCGGACGTCATCCTGACCATGCCGGCAAATTACGAACTCTCGGCCGAAGGCAATGATGAGTTTCGGGTCTTCGTTCTCAAAACCGACTTCGCGGAAGACCGGTACATCCGGGCTGTCGACTTCAAGCCCGGCAACCGCAAGGTCGTCCACCACATCATCGCGGGGATCGACGCCTCGGGACGGGCTCGTGAGCTTGACGCCAGGGACGAGAAGCCCGGCTATGAGGCGATCGGTGGGTTTGGCGACGGGGTCCCGCTCAAGGGGTTCTTGCCGATCTGGACTCCTGGCGCTGTCCCCCGCTACCAGCCTGATGGCTCCGGGTACGTCTTGCCGGCAAAATCCGACGTGCTGATCCAGATGCATTACCACAAGAGTGGCAAGCCGGAGACCGACGCGACCGAGGTCGGCCTGTACCTGTCCGACAAGCCGCTGGCGAAGCAGGTCCGGACCGGTTTCTTGTTCCCCGACATCGACGAGCAAGCTCAGGCGAAGCTCACCAAGAAATTCCAGGCCGCGTTCCTCTCGGGCAAGCGTCCGACCCTGGAAGAAATGTTCCAGGATGTTCTGGTGATCCCGCCCGGCGAGAAAAATTACTCGATCAAGGGAAGCTCGAAGACGGCTCAGATGATGGCTCGACCGCTCAGCCGCGATATTCTCCTGACCTCGGTCATGCCGCACATGCACTGGCTGGGCAAGGATTTCACCTTCCGGGCGATCGTGCCGGACAAGTCGGTCAGCCCCATCGAGTTGATCAAGATTGACCGCTGGAATTTTAACTGGCAAGGCACCTATGCCTTCGTCGAGCCAATCCGTTTGCCAAAAGGGACTTACTTCGAAATGGAAGCCCATTTCGACAACTCGGAGGATAATCCCGCAAACCCCAGTCACCCCCCCAAGGTCGTGACCTGGGGCGAGCAGACGACCAACGAGATGTGTATCGGCGTCTACGAATTTATCGTGGCCGACGGACCCGACGCCCCCAAAACGCCCGCCCCTGGTTCTGAACGGTCGCGCCTTCGCGACTGAATCCACTCAGTGCCAGAGCTCTTTTCCTCCGGCCGGATCTGCCTGGACTACGGGAATGAGCGTCATGGCAAATCCTCTGGGGATTGAATCGATGACGGACTCGTCCAAGAAGTCGGCTGGACCGCTGTTCGACGCGGAGCCGGTCAGCAAGCAGATCGCCCGTCGTTTCCGGGTGACGGTTGCCTTGACCGCGATGCCGGCGCTGATCGGCTCGATCATCCTGGCGATTTTCACGGGCTTTGGTCGACCGGAGGTGGGGCTCGGCCTGATCACGATCTTGCTCTTGCCGGTGGTGGTGATGGCCTGGGTGGAATATGGGTTGTACCGGAGTCGGGTTCGGTCATTTCTGGCGAATCCGCTGACAGACGACAAGAACGACGCCCCGCCGGTTTGAGTCTCGACGACTTCATTCCAGCGGGGCGGTCGGCCGATCGCGCGAGCCTGGGGGGCGGCTCGCGTGTCAGTAGTACCGGTCATCGTGAGCGACGCCGACCAGTTCGGCGTCCTCCTCATCGTCGTTGCTCATCTCGGAGTCGCTCCAGTCGGCGGCGTCGGCGACACCAGCTTCGAGTTCGGCCTTGAGCCGCTTCCGGGCGGTGTGAAGGCGCCGCTTGATGGTTCCGATCGGAGTATTCAGAGCATCGGCGATCTCGACCAGGGACTGCCCCTGAATGTAGAACGCCACGAGGGTTTCACGGTCGAGGGTCTTGAGCCGGGCCAGACCTTCCCAGAGGCGCTGGGCTCGCTCGCGAGCGATCAGCTCGTCAAGCGGGTCCTGGGTCTGCTCGCCGGCGGCTTCGAGGATCTCGGAGTCGACGCTGGGGGGCTGAACCCGTCGGGTGGCCCGATTGATCGCCATCCGCGCGGCCACCTGACGCAACCAACCGGCGAACCGTTCGGGCTCGCGAAGCTGGTCGAGCCGCTTCATGACATGGAGGAAGACCTCCTGCGTCAATTCGACGGCCTCGCTGGGGTTTCCCAACCGCCGGAGGCAGATTGCGTGGACAGTCCGCTCGAACTGTTCGACAAGTTCACCGAAAGCGTCACGGTCTCCGTTCTGAGCGCGGATCACCAGTTCGGCCAGGTCGTTCCACTTGGGGTCCCGGAGTGGGACAGGTCGCAAGGTCGCAATCACGAGAGTCGCCCCTCCCCCGATCCTCGGGGGTACTGGGCCCGGACGTCGCGCCGATGTCCTTTATGAATCTATGGCGCGGTACGGGCATCGCCGCGGAACACGGTTCAGGCGCTTCGTTCGAGGCAAGATCGTCGCGGTGGAGACCGGTGCTGGCCTGATCGGGGTGGGAACCATGATCCCCCTCGATTCAGGATGGCGCGGTCGTACCCGTGACGATTCGCCTGGAAGTCGGCGACCGACGGTGACGGCTAGGGCGCAGGGACGGATTGCGGGAAGGTGGTCCAGCAAGCGTCTCACGCGCGTGCCGAACACCCGATCAAGGTGGTGGATTTCGCAAGCCTTTGGAAACAGGAATACCCCTCGAAGGGCGACTTCCGGCGTCCAGGCAGACATGCTCAACCGACGACTCTGAGTACGGGGGTTCGGCTCTCATCCCCCGAGGCCACGCCCTTTAACTGGCAGGCGTGGCCCCGGTAACCAAGGCCAATGCGGCTCGGGTCGACCGATTCGCTTGTACCGACCGATCACAATGCCATCCGAGGGACGACCTCGTATGGCTTTGCGACGATCGAACAAGCGGTCTGACGCTCCCGGACCTCCCGACGACGTCCCGTAGGGACGCTGGCGATTGGACCGGTTGCGGCAACAAGGCGGTCTGACCCTGGTCCCAAGCCCAGAAACCCTGGGCGGGCCTCGAGGACTCGGTGGATGAGCCCGGCATCAGCCGGATCACGGGCTTCGGCGGTTTGGGTCCCTTAATCGAGGGTTCCTCAAACCGGAAGGCCGGATACGGATCGACGCCGGTACGCACGGAGACATCTGGCAATGTTCGGGCGGTGCGCAGGGTCAGACTACCATTGTTGGCGCTCGCGTTGAGATCGAGCTTCCGCGTGCCGAGGTTCAGCCGGTTGGTATTGGCCGACAGCGTCCGGTTCGTGCGGTTCAACATGGCAAGACCCTCACTTCCGCCCCAAACAGGCGGGTTGGAGACGCCCAAGCGGCGATGGGCCGTCGGGCGAGGCAGGGCCGACAATTCGTCGGTCCGGCCGAGACAACGAAGGAAGGTAAATTACCCTTCGTTCAAAAAGACTGGTCGGATAAGGTTCGCTAAGTTCCCTATTCCTTGAGTCCGCCGACCGGGCAACGCGCCTCGGTCGGATCAATCCGGCAACAGTCTCGAAGGGCGACCGTATGAAGGTCGTTCTCCGTCTGCTCGCCGATCTGACAGCGTAGACGATTGTAAGGTTCGCGGCTATTCAAAAATAATTGCAAAGATTCCTGGGAGCCTTTCCAGAACGAATTGGCGCTCGTCAGTTCTCCGAGAGGAAATCCTTGACGAAACTGAGGGGATGACCCGAGAACTTCGCGTAGCGAAACGAAGCCAACTCACGAAAAATCCCGGGAATTCTCTGGAGCCTGGAACCGGGAAGAGAACCTCTTGCCCGGTCGTGAACCAACTTTTCTTCCAGTGCGGAAACGAGATCCGGCCGACCAGCAACCCGTTCTCTCAGGACTTCGCGAAGCCGTTCGAAATTCAAGGCTCGGTCAAGCAGGGCCTGTCGCGGACGACCCAGGGTCGTTCTGGCCCGATCGAGCGCATTTAGCCCAATCACCCCCACTTGATTGTTCGAGTGGCGGCGATATTGCATCAAAGGTTCGGCGATGGGTCGTATTTTTGCCACGCTGGAGATCATCAGGCCGATCCATTCGTCATGCAGCCAACCCGACGCGATCGGTAGCACGAGCGAACGATAATGAGAGCGGAACGCCATCGTCGCCCCCGTGATTACCGGACGCTTCAAGAGGATCAAGAATGGGTCGTCGTCGGTCATTCGGCGGCGGTTTGCCTCGTTGAACCGGATCGACTGCCAGAGTCGCGATCCCAGGGGCTTGCCCTCGGCGTCGATCAAGTCGGCGTCGGAAAAAACTAGCCCGGTATCGGGCTCCGACCGGAATGTCTCTTCGATCCGGGTCAATTTGCGCGGATACCAGACGTCGTCCTGATCTGCGGTGACGATCAGGTCGCCATCGGCCAGAGTCATGGCTTGTTCGAAGTTCCGCGCGACGCCGAGATTTTCCCGGTTCCGGACCACGCGAACCGGTAAGTTCGCCTCGCCTGCGAACCGGTCCAGGATCGCGCCCGAGTGGTCGGTCGACCGATCGTCGCAAAGGATGATCTGATCAGGAATTCGGTCCTGGCGGATGATACTTTCCAGTTGCTCGGGCAGGTAGCGCTCACCGTTATAAACGCAGAGGGCGACCGAGATCCTCATTGGTTGAGAATCGGCAACTTTCATGACGGCAAGGTGATCCGGGGATCAACCAACATTCCGCGATTGACCAGGTTTCGCGGCGGCTCTCCCAGCAGAACCCGGCGGACTTCCTCGGCGGCCTTGGTTCGTAACTCGATGAATCCTTCGATGCTGTAAAACGCGGAATGAGGTGTCAGAATCACCCGGGGGTGACTTTGGAGCCGATCGTCGGAGAGTGGTTCGTGCTCGAAGACGTCAAGCCCCGCGCCGAGCAAATGCCCGGATTCGAGCGCCTCGATCAGTGCCTCCTGGTCAACAACCGGCCCCCTCGCGGTGTTGATCAGGATCGAACCGGTTCGCATTCTGGCAAGCGCCTCTCGATTGATCAAGTGGTGCGACTTGTCGTCGAGAAAACAGTGCAAGCTGACGACGTGACTCTGTTCGAGAAGAGTTTCGAGCTCAAAAACGCGGCGGATTCCGAGCGCCTTGTCGAGACCGGGCGGTATCCTGGGGTCATAGAAAACCACGTCGAGCCCGAACGCCTTGGCCCGGAGGGCCATCGCTGATCCAATTCGCCCGCAACCGATAATGCCCAGAGTTTTGCCTCGAAGCCGGGGAGTGTCCCGCCCCGCCAGGTAGTCCCACTTGCCGGCCCTCATGTCGCTATCCTGGATCCGCAAGTGCCGAGCGACCGCGAGCAAGAGCATCATCGCATGGTCGGCCACTTCTTCGGTCCCGTAATCGGGAACATTGCAGACCGCGATCCCGCGACGGCCCGCTGCTTCGAGGTCGACATTGTTGTAACCCACCCCGGCCCGGACCACGACCTTGCAACGCCTGGCGACCTCGAAGGTTGCGTCGCTCATTCGCTCGACGTCGTGGAAGAGAAGGATCGCGTCGGCTTCGGCCAGGAACGGAAAGAGATCCGATTCGTGATGGCCTCGAATGACTTCGGTCTTCGCGACTCCTTGTAAAACGGGCGCTTCGATCGAGTCGTCTTCGAGGAAGTCGGCGATCAGGACTTTCATGCGTGGTTCTCGGTGGGGAAACTCAGTCGCCTCTTGGTTATCGCTGATCGGGCGGGTAGGTTCAAGGACGGTTACTGATCGAGTTCGCGGGAATTCACCAACATGCCCAGGATCAAACAACTTCTCGCCGACGGCAAGCTTGTCCGGATGTTCGGCGTCGGACAGCTTTTCCATCCCAAGATCATCGAGATCGTCGGCGAGCATGGCGGCTTCGACGCCCTCTGGCTCGACGCCGAGCATGCCGGTTTGAGCATGAAGGAGATCGAACTGGCGACCATGGCCTCGCGGCACTACGGGCTCGACCACTTCGTTCGCCAGCCCGCGACCGATTACGCGTCGATCATGCGCTCGCTTGAAGCCGGGGCCGGGGGCGTCATGATCAGCATGGTCCGGACTCCCGAGGAAGCGGAACAGGCAGTCCGCTGGTCGAAATTCTATCCGCGAGGCGAACGCGGGATGAACGGCGGCAATCGTGACGGCCGGTTCGGGCTTACTCCCTATCCCGAATATGTCGTCCAGGCCAACGCCGAAACCTTCGTGGGAATCCAGATCGAGACGGCGTCGGCGATGGCCAGCGTGGCCGAGATCGCCGCGATTCCGGACGTCGATCTCCTGTTCGTCGGCCCGGCCGATATCAGGCAGGTGATGGGTGTTCCGGGCGACTTCGAGAACCCGAAATGCCTCGACGCCATTGAAGCCATCGCCCGGGCTTGTGCCGAAGCTGGCAAACCGTGGGGGATCGTCCCACGAGGACCCGAGTACGCCGAGCGAATGCGCGGCTGGGGCTGTCAGATGTTCGTCCTGGCGTTCGATAACCACATCATCCACGCCGGAATTCGTTCGACGAAGGCTCGTTATGAATCGTTTTTTGAGTGAACGAACAGTTGTTTTTCAATTCAGCAGGGCAATCCGGTCACTTTGACGCTTGGGCTTTTGAGAGGTAGATTTAATCTCGACAAAACCAAGTCTGCCGATTGTCCGGAGCGATCATGAGCGAACCGAAGACGCTGTTCATCACGGGTGCGACGGGACTGGTCGGCAGTCACGCGGTTGAGGAAGCCTTGAAGCGTGGATTTCGAGTCAAGGCGTTGGTTCGGAGTTCCAGCGATACGCGCTGGCTGGACTCGATGGGCGTCGAGAAGGTCGCCGGAGATCTCGAAGACGCGGCGGCGCTCCGTTCGGGTGTCGAAGGAGCCGACTGGGTTTTCAATTGCGCGGCAAAGGTCGGCGACTGGGGAACGCTGGAGGAATTTCGTCGGCTCAACGTCGCGGCGCTGAAGCTGCTGCTCGATGCCGCGAGTGACGCCAAGGTCGAGAAATTTGTCCACGTCAGCTCGCTCGGAGTTTACGAGGGGCGCGACCATTTCGGGACCGATGAAACAACACCGCCGGCGGCCGAAGCGCTCGACGGCTACACCCGTTCCAAGGTCGAGGCCGAGGCCCTGGCACTCTCGTATGTCAAGGATCGAGGCTTGCCACTGACGGTCGTTCGCCCTGGGTTCATTTACGGCGAACGGGACCGGACCGTCCTGCCCAAGCTGGTGAATTCGCTCACGACCGGCCGATTCGCCTACTTCGGGTCGGGCGAACAGGCCCTGAATTGCATTTATGTGAAGAATCTGGTTCACGCGATTTTCCTCGCCGCCGAAACTCCCGCCGCTGTCGGCGAAGTCTTCAACGTCACCGACGGCCCTCGGGTGAGCAAGAAGCAATTCATCGGCAAGGTGGCGGAACTGGCGGGTCTCAAGCCGCCTCGTCGCAGGATTCCCCTCTGGCTGGCATGGACCCTGGCCGTGCTTCTCGAACGTCGGGCGAAGCGTAAAGGTTTGACGACGCCTCCCCTGGTCAACAAGGCCCGCTACAAGTTCCTCGGGCTGAACCTTGATTATTCGATCGCCAAGGCCCGGAAAGTGCTCGGTTACGAGCCGCCGTATACAACCGAGCAAGGTTTGGAAGCGGCGATGGCGGAGTTTTTGAAGTCGAGAACCGAGTCAACCGCGATCGCCGTGCCCGCCTGAGCAGCGTGCCGTCCGACCACTTTGGTCGGAATCTCGAATATCACCGTTTGTCAGACAACCCGGGACTTCGCAACATGGATCAAATTCAAGGGAAACGCGTGGCAGTTCTCGTGGAGAAAATCTACGAGGATCTGGAACTCTGGTATCCGGTCCTCCGGTGCCGGGAAGCGGGGATGAAAGTCTCGCTCGTGGGGCCAAAGGCGGGCGAGACCTATCTCTCGAAGCATGGCTACCCCGCGAAATCCGACGTCGCCTCGACCGATGTCAGCGCGGCGGACTTCGACGTCGTGATCGTCCCGGGAGGCTATGCCCCCGACCACATGCGCCGTCATCCATCGATGATCGCGCTGGTTCGCGACGCCATCATCCAGGATAAGGTGGTCGGGTCAATCTGCCACGGCCCCTGGGTCTTCTGCTCGACGAAGGTGATCAAAGGCCGGCGGATGACCGGCTTTTACGCGATCCGCGACGATGTCGAGAACGCCGGTGGAATCTGGGAAGACGCCGCTTGCGTCCGCGATCGAAATATCGTGACGAGCCGAAACCCCGATGACTTGCCGGCGTTCATGATCGGGCTGTTCGAGGCGGTTCGCGAGACGTCGAAGTCTCAGTAACCGAGTTGCGTGAGCAGACCTTCCATCTCCGACGCAGCGTGCCAGTCACCTCGTTTCTTCGCCAGGGCGATCCCGGAGGTGAGGATGGCCCGGGCCTCGGCGAATTCCTCGGCTTCGAGATAAGACTGGCCGAGCTGCTGGTGAGCCGCGACGGTGTCGTCGGGGTGATCCGCGATCAGCGACTGAAGTCGTTCGCGGCCCTCGTCGACATCCCCCTCGCGCAGGCATTGCACGGCCAGCCCGTAGCGAAGAAACGAGTCGGCCGGGTCCTCCGCCAGGCTATTCTCCAGCATGATCCGCCGGGGTGATTTGTCGGCCATCGGTCAGCTCTCCGGATTCGTTGAGGCGATCAAGTTGGGACGGGTAAGGCTATCGCCGAGCGCGACTCGAAGTCAATTGGCTGGCAATCTCCGAAAGGTTCCGGTTGCGCGGATTGTCCCGGTTCTTCGGCCGATCGTGGTCGAGTTTGTCGACAATTCGGGTCGTAGGTGGGTTGGGCCTGGGTAAGCTTTTCCGGTCTTACGGAAAGGATCAAAGCTCGCTGGTCTTGAGGTCGACTCGATCGCAAGCCGGCCCGAGAGCAGGCCGATTCAAAGCTCGTCGGAGACCCGTCCTGCCGGGCTCCGACGGATTCGGTCGGGCATGGCGGCCCAGGCGGATGGGGCACGCGGTGAATCGTTCCGGATCGTTGGCCAGACTCAGCCTAGGGGGCTCCAACGTGCCACTGCCCAAGATGCGAATGGATCGATTCTGGCTTGTCGCGACGTTGATCGGTCTGGCGGGCATCGGGTTCTCACCCGAAACCCGAGCCGACTCGAACTCACGGCGAACCCCTGTTTCCGACGCGGTTCGCAAGGCTCAGCCGAGCGTGGTGAGCATTTCGAGTGAGAAAAAAGCAGCCTCCACCAGTCGGTGGCCGTTCTCGAACGAGGAGAGTTCCCGGCCCCGAGTCAGCGGGATGGGAACCGGGGTTCTGATCGATGGCCGTGGCTACATCCTCACCAATCACCACGTCGTCGACAAGGTGCAAGGGATCGAGGTCCACCTGCTCGACGGCACCAACCTGCCGGCCCGGGTCATCCAGTCCGACAAGGAAATGGACCTGGCCGTTCTGAAAGTTGATGCCGGCCGCGAACTCTCAGCCATCTCGATCGGGACGTCGGCCGGCGACTGCAGCGCACGCTGCACCACGTCGCGCGTCAGCGGCGCGGCGAACGCCTCGACGAACGCGTAGACGTAGGCGCGCAGGTAGCTGCCCCGGCGAATGGCG
>JAJYCH010000086.1 GCA_021778575.1 Planctomycetota bacterium | reverse complement strand
GAGATTTCTCCGGAGTTGATCCAGGCCAACAAGGGACGCACGAATGGCGATCGACCGAGCGGACTGGCATTCCGGGGGCGAGTTGCCCGACGACTTACCGCCCGAGAATGGCGGCACTCACATCGGCATCTTTCTCGCCTGGATGATCCACAACAACCTTCAGGGGGAATTCCATGACGAGGAATCGCCCGAGGAACTGAAGTCTGTTCGCGAGCGGAGGATGACGGGGCGGGATTTCCTGTTCCGGGCCTGCGACGGCAAGTTCTGGGAAGAAGACCTCGGCGAGGAGGGCAACGAGTTCGCCGCCACATACTACACGGGCGAAGGGGGCCAGGGATACGGCGTCTACTTTGAAGATTATGAGCATAATCTCGCTGACGGCTTGCCAACCATCTACCACGTCGATGACACATGGACCAACTATGACAGACTCGCGCCGGTGATCAGCCAGCGCTACGCCGATTGGAAAGCCGGGCTTGAATGACCTGGGCACGGCAGGAATTCGCGCTTTTCGCATGGTGAGTTGCCAAACTGTCGGATGCGCACTAGGCTCCCGATATCGACATTGATGCGGGACTTGCCTCCGTCCAGGTTCGCGATTGGAACGTCGGAGCCGGTTGACCTTCCCTGGAGCGTGCCTCCAGATTGGTCGGGTGCTGCTTGACGATGTACTCCCAGGAGGAAACACCGATGACGCCACGCGCGGTCCGTCGCGATATCAACTCGCAATCTCCTTTGCAGATCTATCTGCATGACATCAACGCGACTCCGCTGCTCTCGGCCGAGGAGGAACGCTCGCTGGCCTTGCGAGTGGCCGAAGGCGACCCTTATGCTCGCGAGCACATGGTCAAGGCGAACCTCCGGCTGGTCGTCAACATCGCCCGGGGGTATCTCGGCAAGGGGCTCTCGCTCGAAGACCTGATCGAGGAGGGGAACCTCGGACTGATGCGCGCCGTCGAGGGGTACGATGGCGCGATGGAGACCCGATTCAGTACTTATGCCAGTTACTGGATCAAGCAATCGATTCGTCGATCGGTGATGAACAACGGCAAGCCGATCCGCCTGCCGGCTTACATGGTGAGCTTGCTCTCGAAGTGGCGGCGAGTCTCGACCGTCTTGACCGAGCGGCTGGGCCGGACCCCGACGCCCGAGGAGATCGGCAAGGCGCTCCGGCTCTCGAAGAAGAAGGTGGGGATCGTCGCCAAGGCGATCAAGGTGAACAACCTGACCCCTCGCGCCGAAGGCCCCGAGGAATCGGGCGGCTTCGTGATCGACGACGTGCTGACCGACGAGCGAATCCGACCGCCTGACGACGTCCTCGGCGAGGCCGACGACCTCGAACGGATCTTCGCCCGGATCAACCAGCTCGACGACCGCGAGGCCACCGTGATCCGGATGAGGTTCGGCCTCGAACCCTACTCGCCGATGACCCTCCGAGAGATCGGCGAAAACCTCCACCTCACCCGCGAACGAGTCCGCCAGCTCGAAACCCTGGCACTGGCAAAGCTGGTGGAGACGCTGGTGGATCACGACGGCGAGGGGAAGATCGGGAACTGAGGGTCTGTAGACCGGAGAATGCCATCGCCAAGATTCCAGGTGAGGAAGGCTGACGAGCCCCAGCCTCGGTCACTGACTCTTTTTCAAACGGTCCGGGTGAGCCGGGCGGAAATGCTGTTTAGCCCCGGCACCGATCGCTGAATGTAAGAGATGGCTGACATAGTCCCAATCGGGCCGGGCCAGGAATGAGCGGTGGCGGCGGCCGATCGGCTGTCAGTGGTTATTTGAAAAAAAATCACATTGCGAATCATTTTTCTTGATTTGCCGCCCGCACGCGGTGAAGATGACGCCACGAGTTGACCATTAGGGCAAATCGATATAAAGTAAGTAGAGGGTCGTTACCGAAATTACCTGACGGTATCGGGTCGGTCCCAATTGCCTTTCCGACGCCAGAGCAGGGCGGATGGGTTGCTCGCTTAGGGTTTCGTTCACTTGGTTGCCTGGCCTTGACTGGTCCAGGCATCCCGGTTATCGGTGCGGCTTCTCCGCAAGATGGCGCGGGATACCGACATCACTTCATGAGGATAGCCATCATCAGAAACCGACGGAATGGATGGTTCGTACCATGACTTCTACTCAACCCAGGTCTCGTGTCAGGTACACCGAGAATGAAGTCAGCCGACTTCGGACTGACGTCGCCGAGTGGAAAGTCGAGCACGACGCGTTGTCCGGCGATTGTTGGGTCTGGGAAGATCTGGTTATCAAGGCCAATCATGTTTACTTACGGATCATGGAGCTTGACGAAGATTTCCGAGATTGCTTCCTGGTTCAGGGGGCCACTTACGACCCTGGATTGAATGACGCCATCCAGAAACTGGTCAGGGATTGGCACGAAATCGCCATCGAGATTCTCCCCCAAGTGGAGCGGTTAGAGCGAAAATACAAGTCCTTCGAGGGGTCCGTGGATTTCCGCCGCAACTTCGCGGAGGTCAAGGACATCTTGACGCCCGATCATGTGTTCTTCGGCGGTGATCAACTCACGGAATTGCGCGATCGGGCGATCGAAGCGAATCGCGACGGTCAGACGGAAATCCTTCATGGTGGCAAGTTCAGCTAACAGGAATGTACGCACCAAAGAATACAAAGCATATCTTGCCCGCCTACCTGAGAGGATTCGCAGGCTGGCGGACGGTGCTTTTCAGGAATTCTTGAAAGATCCAGGCTCCCCGGGCCTGGCATTACACGACCTGCAAGATAATAATCGCGGGCAGCATCGGGCCGGGAGCAAGGCGGTCTCCGTGACCCTCCGCTATCGTGCGATATACGTGGTGGACGGCGGGGACAACGTCTGGTACTGGATAGGCTCGCATTCAGATTACAATATTTTCACGGGGCGTAATTGAACGATGAAGTCTGGGCCGTTACCCGGCGATCGCCCAAAGCCTGGATCTCGGCACAGCTTACATCACTGACGCCCACTCCTTCGTCATGGATTCGAGAATAGTTGCGTACCGGCGATCTTGTGAGGTGACGAACCATCGATGTTCACTTGCCACAAGCTAAACTTTGGCTTGGATGATGACCCAAACCCTTCTTCGCCCGATAAGAACAGGATACTTTGGCCATCCGGCATGAGGACGGGGTTTTGATTGTAATGGCTGATCTTTGTGACGCCAAGAGAACGAATAGGAGAGCCGTCAGATTTCATCAAGACAATATCGTATTCAAATGCAGTAGCACGATCCGAGACCGCGACGATCTTATCCCCATCAAGCGAGGCGGATGGCTCGCTCCCCCAAGCTGCTGATTTAGGATCTGGTCGATCCGGAGTCGCGATCCGCTCGAACTCGCCTGTGCCGCTTGCATCTCCAGCGTAGAGCGAAAAGCGAGAGTTCGGCCCGATATTGTAGCCGCCTAGGATCAACCGTTTTCCCCCATCGACGAAGCAAAGCCGATTCACCCTGCTAAATGTCTGCGTCCCCACGCGGCGTGGCGCGGAGCCGTCACTAGCCATAATGTAGATATCGAAGTCTTCCCAGGTCCAGCCGCCCATGCTCCTTTCACGATGCTTCAGTGCGCGGAGGAAGGCGATCCGCCCATCCGACGCGAAGGTCGGCAAGGAATCGGCGACGCTGGGAACATTAGTAAGCTGTTTGGCCGGTCTAGATCCATCCAGCGGCCGAGAGAAGATGGATGTTCCCTGACGACCCGAGGCCGGTGCTACATAAACGACGTCTTTGCCATCGGGGGAAATGGTCGGCATAGTCGATGGGCCGGGACCGGTCAGGACGTCGGACACTTCGTGAGTGTCGAGCCTCAACCGATGCAGATCGCCATCAGCCGCTGCGAAAACGATCGATCGCCCATCCGGGCAGACGGTAAACGAGACGTCGTCATGATTGCTTGTGTTGCAGCCAGTGAGAAGAAGTGATCCCAAACAGCAGGCGAACATATTCAGCAAAAGTTTGACTCGACGTAACGAACGTTCGGTGGGATTTGATAGTTGGATCATGTCGCTTAGGCCGCAGGCTTGGATTTTGTTCCCAAAAATCAGAAACCAATTCTGACCCTAGTCCCCTCGGAAGCGATCGAAAACCTTAACGTGAAAACGGGCGACAGGCAGACGAAGAAGCTTCCAAGAACTCATTTGCCTGAAATGGGTTCTCGGACGTCGAGATCTCTTGGAATCTTACTTCCAAATCGAGGTTATCCCCGATCAACCCTCCACCGTCGCCAGTTCTATCCGTTCCAAACTCGCCTTCACGCTGGTCACCCCCAAAAACGCCAGGCCACCTAACCCGGCGAGGACCGACGCCACCAGCACGCCGATCTTGGCGTCTTCGACCTGGCTGGGATCGTCGAAGGCCAGGCCGGCGACGAAGAGGGAGACGGTGAAGCCGATCCCGGCGACGATTCCTACTCCGATCAGGTTGGTCCAGCTTGCCCCGGTCGGCGGCGCGGCGATCCGGATCTTCACCGCGAGCCAGGCGAAGCCGACGATCCCCAGCGGTTTGCCGACAACCAGGCCGAGCATGATCCCCCAGGTGATCCCGCTTGTGATCGCCCGGCCCAGCGATTCGCCGGTCAAGGCCACCCCGGCGTTGGCCAGGGCGAACAGCGGCAAGACCAGGTAACTCGACCACGGGTGGATCTGCCGGAGCCGACGGTCAAGCTGCGACTCGGTCCCCCGGCTCAGTTCTTCCATCTGACCCATGATCGCCTCGGCTCGATCGAAGTTGCCCACGCTCAGGGCGTTACGGAACCGGCGCATCAGCTTTCCGGCCGATCGCTCGAACGAATAGAGGCTGAACCAGGGGCGGATCGGCGTCATGAACCCGAGAATCACCCCGGCCAGCGTCGCGTGGACGCCTGAGTTGAGCATCGCGACCCAGAAGAACAGGCTGACGAACAGGTAAGCGACCGGTGATCGGATTCCCCCTCGGATCATCAGGGCGATCACGAACAGGACTCCCGCCGCCGCCGCCAGGCTCGACCAGTCGATCCCGTGCGAGTAGAAGACCGCGATGACCAGGATCGCGCCGATATCGTCGGCGATCGCCAGGGCGAGCAGGAAGATCCGGGCCGCCGGCGGGACGCGATCACCGAGGACGATCAGGATGCCCACCGAGAAGGCGATGTCGGTCGCCATCGGAATGCCCCAGCCTCGGGCCTGGGGATGACCGACGTTACACGCGTAGTAAAGCAAGGCCGGCACAATCATTCCGCCCAGAGCGGCCACGACCGGCAAGGCGGCCTGGCGCGGGCTCGATAGCCGTCCTTCGATCAGCTCTCGCTTGATTTCGAGTCCGACAATATAGAAGAAGACCGTCATCAGACCATCGTTGATAATCTCGCGGATGTCCCCCTGATAGGGGTGGAACGGGCCGATCTCGATGCTCAGGTGAGTGGCCAGGAGCGCTGAAAGCCAGGGGCTCCACGATGAATTGGCCACCACGAGCGCGGCGATCGAGGAGATCAGGAGCAAGACACCGCCCGGTCCTTCGGTGTGAAAGAATCCCTGGGTGGGCAAGACGAGTCGCCGGGCGACAAACGAGCGACGGGCCAGGGCCTTGGCCGAGCCGTAGCTCCGGGGCGGGACATGCATGAATCGGGCTCGCCAAGAGTGTCAACCTGTCTCGCCCCATCGCACCAGAGTCCCCCCAATGGCGTCAAGTGAGGCGCGGCCGGGCTCCACCTGGCGATAGATAGGATGGAAAATTGTGCGATGGATCGCGATTTCCTGATTGCCAAGCGACCGGGCGCGGGGGGAAAATCACGAGAATCCGATAATAAAACGATCGAGACGCTGAATTACTTTTGTGGGCGAGCGGAACGACGCCCGCCAAACCCCAAAGCGAAGCCCATAGGCAACCGAGTTTCGCACCGTTCCACCTAAGGAGGCCGACATGGCTTGCTCGATGATGAAGAAGGGTCTGCTGGGTGCCACTCTGGGCGCCGGCGCGTTGTACCTGGCGTTCGGCACGTCGGCCCCCAGCTACGTCCGGACCGCGTTCCACAAGTTCCGCGACGGTGCCAAGAGCAGCGTTCCGGTTCAGTTCGAGATCGACCGGGCCCGGGGCGAGATCGCCGCGCTGGAACCCGCGATCAAGGATCAGATCGAGAATCTGGCCCGGGCTCAGGTGGATGTCGAGCATCTCGACCGCGAAATCGTCGCCATCAAGGCCAACCATGAGACCGAAGGCAAGGTTCTGACCGCCTTGAAGGATAGCTTCAAGACCGGCGACTTCAAGCTGGCCGGCAACGTGTCGTACACCGAGGACGAGCTCAAGGCCGAGGCCAAGACCCGTCTCGACCACTATCGCCAGGTCAAGGAACTGCTGAAGGACAAGGAAGAGACGCTCAAGGCCCGTCAGAAGGCCGTGATCGCCGCCCGGGTCCAGCTCTCGCAGATGGCCGCCACCAAGCAGGCTCTCACGACCAAACTGGCCGGGATCGAAGCCCGCCTCCGGATGATCGAGACCACCAAGGAGAGCAACGAGTTCAATTTCGATGACTCGGCCCTGGCTCGCGCCAAGTCGTCGGTCACCGACCTCGAAAAGCGGCTCGACGTGATGGCCCGGACCGCCGAGATGGAAGGGAAATTCTCCGACACCGGAATTCCCGTGATCATCGAGCCGACCCGCGACGTTCAGAAAGAGCTGGACGCCGAGTTCGGCCCGCCCGCCGTCAAGACCTCGGCCGGCGACAAGAACCTTTGATCGGATCGGTTCGCTCGCGGAGGAGTCGAGCCGAGACTCATCGAGTCTCGGCTCCGCCCCAACCTCGCGAAGGAAATTGGTGAGCCAGGCCCACTCTACGAAATCCGAGAAGACCGGCGTGGGGTGGGCTCGGCCCATCATTCCTTCGGATCGAGTGAATCGGATATAACCTTCGACGTTGCGGGAGTTTGGATTTTTCCCCATGGTCAATTCGGACGGTCAGTCAACCATGCTGGGACAATGGCGGATAGCATTGCGGCAGGCGGACGAGGCGGCTCGCGCCGGCCGTTTCGACGAAGCGCTGGCCCTGGCCTCCCGGCCCGAGGTCGCCGACCACCACCACGCCGTCCAGCTTCGAAACAAGCTGGCGATGGAGCTGGTCGCCCGAGCGGCCCGGCGAGGCGAGGCCGACGACCTGTCCGGAGCCATTGACGACCTTCGGGTCGCCGAAGGTCTGGGCGCTCCGCCCGATATCCTGGCTTCGACCCGGCTCGCGCTGGCCGAACGGCTGGCCGCGGAAGTCCGGGCCGACCTCGACGCCGGTGAGCCCGGACGGGTGGCCGAGCGGATCGAGGAACTTGCGAAACACAAGATCGGCGGCCCGGCGCTCCGGCGAGCCCGGGAAGTGGCCGAGGCCTGGAAGAACGCCTTTGACGAGGCTCGTCGAGGCGAATTCGGCCGGGCTCACGATCAGCTCGACCGCGCGGAACGACTGGCCGGCGAAACGGCGAGAGCCGCGCTTGCCGCCGCCCGTCGCGACGTCGAGACCCGTCAGAAAACCGCGAGCCCGAAGGTCGAGGCGCTCTACGCCGCCCTGGCCGAAGGGCGATGGGCCGAGATCCTGGCCGCCGCCGAGGGAGTGCTTGAGGTCATCCCCGAGCATCCGTCCGCTCGACAGGCCCGGACTCGCGCCTGGCAGCAAATCGCGGCGATCAGCCCGGGATCGGCGACCTTGCCCGGTCGAGGCGGTCGGGTGATCCCCGCCGGTCTGGGCCTGGAGCCATCAAACCCGGTTGTTCCGGCACCAGCCCAGCCACCCCAAACCCCGGTCGCGGCGGCGTTTGCGGTAAATCAGCGCAATCCCGAGCGCTTTGTCGGCACCCGCCCGGCCCCGGTGGCAACACCGGCCCGGGCCCTGGCGGACGCCGGCTCGCCCGGTCCTCGGGGTCGGTTCCTGCTCTGGCTCGACGCCGTGGGCGGTTACCTGGTCTGCCTGGACGACGAGGTCGTGCTGGGTCGGGCCGGGACCGACGCGGTGGCCGACGTCCCGTTGCTGGGAGATCTGTCCCGCCAGCATGCGACACTGGCCCGTGATGGCGAGGGGTATGTGATCCGGGCGATCAAGCCGACATTCGTCAACGGCAAGCCGATCACCACCGCCCCACTCCGTGACGGCGACGTGATCCGGCTCGGCTCGACGGTCGAACTGGAGTTCTGCCAGCCCAGCCCGGTCAGCTCGACGGCCCGGCTCCGGGTGGTCAGCCGGCATCGGCTCCCCCTGGCGGTCGACGGCGTGATCCTGATGGCCGAGACCTGCATCGTGGGCGAGTCGAAGCAGGCGCACATCTCCGCGCCGGGCCTCGATCACCCGGTTGTCCTGTATCGTCAGGGGGCGGCGCTCTGGTGCCGGGCCACTGGCGGATTCGAGGTCGATGGCCGGGCTTGCGCGGCCCGGGCTCCGATCACCTTGCAGTCGAGCGTCCTCGGCGAAGGATATTCCTTCAGCCTCGAACCACTCGGGTCGCGTACGTCTCCGGTTTGAAGCGATTTGGTCGCGGGAAATCCCCAATTCCCGACCGATCCGGGCGAACAACTTCGATCGGTGGGCCTTCGCCGCCCAGGATGCTTGGACGACCGGGTCTCATTGGGAGTGGAACCAGCGATGAACGCAAAGATCCGAGAGAAACCCGCTCCCCTGGATGAGACGATCGACTTTCTCCACATCGAGTCGGGCCCGGACAGGCCCGAGGGATCGCACGACATGCCCAGGACCACGCCCCAGGGGCAGCACCGTTACACGTTCACTTCCGGCGCCCGGCCTCTTGAAGGGTATACGATCAAGCGAGCCGTCGGTTATGGCGGCTTTGGCGAGGTCTACTACGCGACCAGCGACTCGGGCAAGGAAGTCGCGCTGAAGCTGATCACCCGGAACCTCGAGATCGAGCGTCGGGGGGTTGCCCAGTGCATGAATCTGAAGTGCCCGAACCTCCTGGCCATCCACGACATCAAGACCAACGACACCGGCGACACCTTCGTCATCATGGAGTTCGTCTCCGGGCCGAGCCTCTCCAGCGTCCTGGCCGAATATCCCGACGGGATGCCCGAAGTCGAGATCCGCGCCTGGCTGAAAGGGCTGGTCGAAGGGGTGGCCTATCTCCACGATCACGGGATCGTCCACCGCGACCTCAAGCCGGCGAACCTCTTCATCGAAGAGGGCGTGGTCAAGATCGGCGACTACGGCCTCTCGAAGATGATCTCGTCCGAACAGGCGAGCCATCACTCCGAGAGCATCGGCACCTGCCACTACATGGCCCCCGAGATCTCGACCGGCAAGTACAACAAGCCGATCGATATCTACGCCATCGGCGTGATCCTGTTTGAAATGATCACCGGGCGCGTGCCGTTCGAGGGGGAGACCGTCGGCGAGATCCTGATCAAGCACCTGACCACCCGGCCCGACCTCTCGAAGCTGACCGAGCCGTACAAGACCATCATCGGCCAGGCCCTGGCCAAGGACCCGGCGCACCGTCAAGCTCGGGTGATCGACCTCCTGCCCCCCGACGATGCCCCCCGGCCGCGCGACGTCCGGTTCATCGGCGAAGGAAAGGTCGCGTCCCCCGCGCCTCCGCCCCGACCCAAGGCCGTCGACGACGAGATCCTCCGGATCACCGACGAGGAACCGGTCCACTACATCGGCCCCGAAACCCGACCGCCGAGGGCCCGGATCGCCTCGTACAACCCCTGGGCTCGACGGGCGCCGCAGCCTCAACCGAACCCGGCGCGTCGCCCGATGCCGGCCCGACCGGCTCCGGCTCCCGCTCGACCAGGACAACGGGTCCGGTTGATCGCCGCCAGCCCGCTCCGGCCTCCCGAACCGCCGCCGATCCCGGTGGCGCTCCCGTCGGGCCGGGTCCGGGTGGGCGAACTGGCTGCGTCGATGCTCTGGGCCGCCCCCTGGACCGCGCTGGCGACTCTGTTGACCGGGGCCATGATGCAGGTCGACCTGACCCGCCGCCCTCAGGATCTCGGCTACCTCTTCGCCATGAGCCTGGCCACCACCTGGACCGTCCTGATCGCCAACAAGGTGGTTGAAGGACGCCAAACCGACGCCAACGCCCGGCGGATCGGTCAGTTGGTCCTCGGCCTTCTGGTCGGCCTGGTCGGCCAGTTCCTGGCGTCCTGGATGATGGTCGACCCGGCAACGCCCACCGACTCGTCGCTCCGGTTTGTCTGGTTCGACCAGAGTTACCCGGCCCATTCGCTGCCCGGTGTCCTGGGGTACGCTGCTTACTTTGGCCTGGTGGGCCTTGCGGTCGACTGGTGGACGATGACCGATCGCGACCGGAAGAGCCGGTTCCGGGTCGTTCCGATCCTCAAGGCCGGGTTGCTCGCCTTGATCCCGAGCGTCCTGTTCTTCCAGCCGGACACGCACCCGTTCGCCTTGCCGGCGGTGATCCTGACGGCAATCGTCGTGCAGCTCTCCAGCCCCTGGAGCGAGCCTGCGGCGCGTTACGCGACCTATGCCCGAACGAACAAGATCAACAAGTCGCGATTGGCTTGAGTTCTCCCGCAGCGCGGCCTGGCCGCACCAGACCAAAATTGTAGAGAGCATGGTTGCGTCGCGGAGAGATCCGGTCACACAGCGGTTTCTCCGCGACGCAACCACTTTGCCCTCTTGGTTTTCGGGCAATTCTCACGCCCCAGGCACG
>JAJYCH010000085.1 GCA_021778575.1 Planctomycetota bacterium | reverse complement strand
CGGTTCTGGATGGTGTCCGGCGGGTTGACGGGATTGCCGGCCTGCTCCTTCCAGTCGCTGAGGTGGAAAAGCACTGGGACGATTTGAACAGTGCGGATGCGATCATTTTCGGCTGCCCGACCTATATGGGAAGCGCCTCAGCCGATTTCAAGCGGTTCATGGAGGCGAGCTCGAAACTCTGGGCGGAGCCAAGCTTTACACGATGGCGAAGCCTCCGGTCTTTGATCTGGGCAAGGTTCCCCAGCCGACGCCCGGAAAAGTGGTTGTCCCCGCCGACTTCGCCGGTCGTTACCGGCTGTTCGCCAATGGTCAGTGGTCGGGAACGCTCGACCTCAAGGTCGAGGAGCGCGGAGTCGTGACCGGACAATATCGCTCGGACGTCCACGGGACCACCTACCCGGTGACCGGGCAAGTGGCGCGAGACGTGGCGCACAAGATCCTGTTCGCGATCAAGTATCCACGAGCCCGCCAGGAGTTCGAGGGGTATCTCTGGGCTGACGGCAAAGGCGCGATGGCGGGCCTGGCCAGCATTGCCGAGCGCCCCGTCGGATTTTTCGCGGTGCGTGAAGGAGCCCGTTTCGCGCCGGAAGGGGCCGATATCGGCTCGCTGGCTCAAGCCGGCAAGAATCGACCAGGTGAGCATCTGGTCGAGATCCTGGCCGACCGGATCGTTCTGGACGGGCAGCCGCGATCGCTCGACGAGCTGGCTGTCGCCATCCAGCAGGAAACCGACGACGAGTCGAAACCGAAGCCCTCGGTCGTGATCCGCGCCGCGGGCGACCTGAAGTCGGCCGATTTGATCCGTGCCCTCGAAATTCTCCAGAACTCGGGCGTCCGTCAAATTCGCTTTGAGCCGACCAACCCACCGCGATAACCTGGGTCATTGCGGTGGTCCGAGCGCTTCGAGAAGTTTTCGGAGGTCGTCCAGGTCGTCGGGTTCGAGCGCGAGAATTCGCTGCGACATGCTGTTGATCAGCGCGAAGAATTGCTGAAGGGCCTCGACGCGCTCGCGCATCGCCCGGTGGGCCGGGTCATCACCGGAGATGGCGACCGACTGGTCGAGAACCAGCAAGGTCGGGTCGAGTTCCCGGCGTTTTCGCTCCTGAAAAATTCGTCGAAAGAGGTTCCAGACGTCGAGTTCGGCACGATAATATTCGCGACGTTCGCCGGATCGGTGGACCTTATGAACAATCCCCCAGGTCATCAGCTCGCGCAGGTTCATGCTGACATTGCCTCGCGAGACCTGAAGTCGTTCGCGGAGTTCCTCGGCGGTCCAGTCGGCACCGGTGATGTAGAGCAAGGCGAACAGCTCGCCCATGGTGGCGTTGATGCCCCACGACCGAGCCATGACTCCCCAATGCTCGACGAACTGACGGATCAGTTGTTCCTCGCGAGGCCCCTGATCCGCCGGGGTCCCGGGCGAATCGAACGGTTTTTCGGCATCGTGGTCCGGCTGGCTTGGCGACAAATGACTTCATTCCTCAAGTTATAGGGACAGGAGGGTTGTAAATTGGTCGGACAATTGTAGGGTCCGCTGTGCGGACCGTGGTTTCGATCCACGGATCTTGAAGATCCGGTCGTTGCCCGGTGGTCGGGCGAAGACCGCAACGACGGGCCGCACTGCGGACCCTACTTTGCAATCCTCCTGGAGAAAGGGATCGGTCACTTGCATCGAATCGAGATTCCATGCACGATGAATTGTATGGTTTGAACGACAGTCGAGACATTCTCTTCGTGTTTTAAGCCAACAACGGCGAACAAACAACCGTTCCTGTTCTGGTTATGGTTGGCCCGAGGAAAAAATACTTCGAATTCGTCCAAATTTTGGAGTACACTTCATCTACGTTTGTTCGCGGACGTCTTTGCGACGAGCAAGATTCGACCCGGGCAGTCTCTCTCATCCCATCGTCTCTGATCGTCCAAGTTCGCCGGTGCCGAGGAGATCGTTCCATGCCTGAAACAGTCGTCCACTTCCAGATTCGGATGCCACCGGTCCTCCACGAACAGCTCGCTAGCTGGGCCAAGGAAGACAAGGCTTCGTTGAATGCCCTGATTGTCGGGATTCTCGAAAAAGCGATTGCCGGTCACGATGGTGCCAAGAGCCCGGTCAAGGAATAAATCCACCGGGCCTGGTTCCGCTCGACTTCACCCGCCCTCGGTCACTTCTTTGCGAGAATTCGGGAATCGGTATTGAGTCGCCGCCCCTGGCGTAGTATTCTATTCCTTCCGAATCCCCGATAGCTCAATCGGTAGAGCGAGCGACTGTTAATCGCTAGGTTCTAGGTTCGAGTCCTAGTCGGGGAGCTTTCCCCATCGGATCTGCCTGTTGAAGGCGAGAGGCTCGCGGCCACCGACCGCGAGCCTTTTTTTGTCCCCAGATTTTCCGCCCAATGACCCACCCCAGTGAATTCCCTTGGCCGACTCTTCCCGGTTGATCCTCCTGACGAACGATGATGGAGTCGACGCCCCTGGTCTCGCGGCGCTCCGATCGGCTACCAATTCATTCGGGGATTGCCGGGTGTTTGCCCCTGTCGGTCCTCAGTCGGGCTGTGGGCACGTGGTCACCACCCACCGGCCGATCGCCATCATCGAACGTTCGGACCACCTCCGGGCCGTCGACGGAACACCGGCCGATTGTGTGCGTCTGGCGATTCAGATTCACGGAGCCGAGGTGGGCTGGGTTCTGTCCGGAATCAACGCGGGTGGAAACCTCGGGGCCGACATTCACCATTCCGGAACGGTTGCCGCTGTCCGCGAGGGGGCGTTGCATGGAATTCCCGGCGTGGCGATCTCGCACTATATCGCCCGAGGCAGGTCGATCGACTGGGACCAGGCGGCGCGCTGGGCGACGGCGATCTTGCGTGAATTGATGAGGCGACCGCCCGAGCCGGGAACGTTCTGGAACGTCAATTTGCCTCATCCCGAGCCGGGGCAGCCCGACCCAGCCTGGATCTATTGCCCCGCCGATCCCTCTCCATTACCCCTGAATTACCGCGACGAGCCGGATGGGCTGGTCTATTCCGGCAATTACCAGGCTCGCGAGCGTCGGCCCCACCACGATGTGGACGTCTGCTTCGGCGGTTCGATCGCGATCTCGAAGGTCCGGGTGCTGGCCTCGGTCGATCCGCTCGACGCCTGACAGGTGAAGGCCCGTCGTAAACTTGGGGACTGGTCGGTCGAGGGGGTTACCTGTCATAATTTATCAGAGACGGCCACGATCAGGCTGTCGTGATTGATTTCCCTTATCGATCGATCCTGTCGAGACCCGTCATCGACTCCTCGGAGGGTGTTCGGAGATGAAGTTGCGGATTCATTCCTGGTTGGTCGCGAGTTCCCTGGTTTTTCTGGTGGCCGGCTGTCAGGAGCCGAAAGAGATCACCCCCGTGGTTCCGCCTGGCTTCGAATTGACCAGGGTTCCCACGACCCCTCAGGGCGAAGGAGCACAGGCGCTCGGCGAGCAACGCGAGGCAACGAAACTCACGAGTCAATCGAAGACCCAGGCGACGAAGACCGGTAGCTCGCCACCGACGGCGGTTGGCGCAGCCATCGTCACCCCCTCCGGATTGGTTTACGAGACCCTCACGCCCGGAACCGGTGAAACGGCCGTGGCCGGTCAGACGGTCACCATGCACTACACGGGAGCATTGACCGACGGCACGGTCTTCGATAGCTCTCGTGAACGGAACAAGCCGTTTTCGTTCGTGATCGGTAAGGGACAGGTGATCGGTGGTTGGGACGAAGGGGTTCCCGGGATGAAGGTCGGCGAACGCCGGAAGCTGAAAATTCCGCCCGATCTGGGCTACGGTGCCCTCGGCTCTCCCCCCAAGATTCCGGGCAATTCGACGCTGGTTTTCGATGTGGAACTGCTCAAGGTCGAATAATCGGAGCAAATCCGCGCGAGAATCCAGGGTCCGATGATGGATCGGCCTGCCTTGTGGTCCGGAGCCATCTCGGATAACTTGCCGGTCAGAGCCCGCCGTCGATGGTGGAAACCATCGACGGCGGAGAGCCGACACGAACTTCGGGGAGGCCCGGCATGGACGCCAGCATCCGCGGTCAGAGTGCGCGAGTCCGCCGAGTTCCGCCCGCCAAGCTTGCCGGGCTTCGGGTCGCGCTCGTACATGACTGGTTGACCGGGATGCGCGGGGGCGAGAAATGTCTTGAAGTTCTCTGTGAGACATTCCCCGACGCCAGCCTCTACACGCTGATTCACGATCAAGGAAAGCTGAGCCCGGCGATCGAGGCAATGACGATCCGGACCTCGCCGCTTCAGAAGATACCGGGCGTTCTGCGCCATTATTCCAAGCTCTTGCCAATCATGCCGCTGGCAACCCGAAGCTGGGATGTCGGCGAGGTCGACCTGGTGATCAGTCTCAGCCATTGCGTGGCCAAGATGGTCCAGCCTCCTCCCGGCGTCCCCCATCTCTGCTACTGCTTTACCCCGATGCGCTATGCCTGGGATATGCGCGCGGCGTATCTCGAATCGTGGAATCGCCGCCCGATCCGTCGAGCGGTCGCGAACTTTCTGCTCGACCGGCTTCAGCGGATCGACCGCGAATCCGCCAACCGCGTGACGCATTTCGTGGCGATCTCCGAAACCATTCGCGAGCGGATCGACCGCTGTTACAGTCGGTCGAGCCGGGTGATTCAACCGCCGGTGGATACCGAGTTCTATCAACCGGCTCCGGTGAATCGCGACGACTTTTATCTCTGCGTCTCCGCGCTCGTCCCGTACAAGAACCTCGACCAGGCGGTGAACGTCTGCTCGAAAACGGGTCGTAATCTGGTCGTGATCGGTTCCGGTCCCGAGCGGACCCGACTGGAACGGCTCGCCGGTCCAACCGTCCGGTTCCTTGGCTGGCAACCCAACGAAGTCATCCGCGATCATTATCAGCGCTGTCGGGCATTGATCTTCCCGGGTGAGGAAGATTTCGGGATCGTCCCGATCGAGGCCCTCGCCTGCCAGACACCCGTCATCGCGCTGGGTCGCGGCGGAGTGGCCGAGACGGTGGACGAGGCGGTGGGTCGGACTTACGCCGATCCCCATCCCGACAGCCTCGCACAGGCTCTCGAAGCCTGGGAACAGTCGGGCGACTCGTTCGATCCGGCGCAGGCTCGCGCCCGAGCCGAGGCGCTGGCGTTGCCGGTCTTCCGTCGGAAGCTGATCGGGCACCTGACCGAGATTCTCGGAAATCGCCCCGATCCCCGGTCGATTCCGGGACCGCACGTCTCGGTCTGAAACGCGGCTGGGTCAAGGATGGTCGAGCATGCACGGATATCGCTTTCGGCTGGTCGCTCTGCTGGCGATCTTCCCTCTGTCGCCAATCTCATCGGAATTTGCGACCCTGTTTGACGGCACGTCGCTCTCGGGCTGGACCGCGATCGACTCGAAGCCGGGAAACTGGCGGGTTCAGGATGGTTGTCTGGTCACTCTCGGCGCTGGCAAGGGGTGGTTGAGTTCGAATCGCGAGTTCGCCGACTTCGAGTTGGCCCTGGAATATCGGGTTGGTCCGTCGGGAAATTCGGGAGTCTTGATCCGGGCTCCGCACCAGGGCGACCCCTCGTTCGCGGGCCTGGAAATCCAGATTCTCGACGACGATGCTCCTGCTTATCGCCAATTGAAGCCCGACCAGTATACCGGGTCGGTCTATGGAGTGATCCCGGCCCGACGTGGTCAGACCCGGCCAGCCGGCGAGTGGAACCAGATGCGCATCCGGGCGATCGGCTCGAAAATTCAGGTCGAACTGAACGGAGCGTTGATTCTCGACGGCGATGTTTCGGATCATCCCGAGGTCTTGCCCCGACACACCGGAATCCACCGCAAATCCGGCTTTATCGGGCTCCAATCCCATTCGACCCCCGTTCAATTCCGCAATCTCCTGATCAAGGAGATCCGGTCCTCGACGAATGCGGCGGGGGGATGAAGGCCGCAGAGTCGGGCGAGTTCGCCGGACGATTGATCCCCAGGACCTGGCAAAGCCAGGCCACCCCGACATGCTTGGTGACGTTCAGGCCGACCAGACCCCAGATCCAGCCAACCCGGAACAGCCAGAGATTGACGGCCACGCAAGCGACCAACCCGATCAGCGTCGTGAGCCGGAACTGGAGGTCGGTGCGTCCCATGACTCCTATTATGGGAAGACGCGGGGCGAGTGCCCAGGTCTGGCGATTACCGATCGCAAATTTTCGAGCGGGATCGGGAGGGACGGAACTTCGCGTCCCCCTTGGCGAGAGATAGCAGTGGGTTTACGATGGAGAGTCCCGCCGCAATGGCCCGGCCGGCTCGCCTTGATGCCTCGACTTCCTCGATGGATCGCGCACGCGCACACGCACTCATGTCGAAACCGACGATCACCCGGCCGGAGTGGAGTACGGTCATCGACCCCGTACTTCAGAAAGAGCTGGAGCAGCACGTCCTGGTCACCGACTGGGAAAAGCTCCTGGAGATGGTCGACCTGGTCTATAACTGGGGCCGCCGATCGAGCCTCTGGCCACTCGGTTTTGGGCTGGCCTGTTGCGCGATCGAGATGATCTGCACGGCGTCGAGCCGGTTCGACATCGCCCGGTTCGGTGCCGAGGTCTTTCGGGGATCGCCCCGCCAGGCCGATATCATGATCGTCTCGGGAACCGTGACCAAGACGATGATGCCGACCATCGCCCGACTCTACGACCAGATGCCCGAGCCCAAATACGTGATCGCCATGGGAGCCTGCGCCTCGGGCGGAGGGCCGTTCAAGGAGGGATACAACGTCGTCTCGGGGATCGACAAGTTCCTTCCCGTCGATGTTTACGTGCCCGGCTGCCCACCCAAGCCCCAGGCGCTTTTGCATGGGATCATGGCCCTGCAGAAAAAGATCGATGGCGAACGGATCTCGCGATCGTCGTGGTATCGCGGCGACGTCGAGCGTGATATCCCGATCCCGGCGCTCGGTCCCGACCTGATCGACCTCCGGTTCGTCGAGCTGACCGCGGAACGGACCGCCCAGGGACTCGTCGAAGCCCGCGAGGAAACGCTGAAGAAGCCGACCAAGATTCCCGCGCCCAAGGCGGATTTACCGACCGAGGAGGGTCCGGCCGAACCAGCGTCGCGAGGTCCCAGCAAGATCGACCAGCTTCGAGCCCGAGCCGCCGGCCAGGCCGCTTCGCCCGAGGAACCACACCCGGAAGCGGCCCCCGTCGCCGCCAAGCCCCGGCCGATCCGGAAGATCAAACTCGCCGAAGCTCGACCCACGCTCGTCTGGCTCGGCAATTCCGCGCTCGAGGATCTCGCCGGGCGGATGAACGGCGAATTCGGACCGGCGACCGTGACCATCGTCCGGGCCGGGCTCCTGATCGCCGATCCGAGCAAGCTTCCTGAAGTCAGCCGGTTTCTTCGAGATCGGAACCCCACCCGCTTCGATTATCTGGTGAGCCTGACCAGCGTCCATTATGAGGATGCGATCGAGCTGGTCTATCACCTCGATAGCACGGCCAAGCCGGGGCAGGTGATCCAGCTTCGGGTCCGGACCGACGAGGCCGAGGGGGTCGGAGCGGTTCCTTCGGTCGTCGCCATCTGGCCCGGCGCCGATTTTCAGGAGCGTGAGGTCTACGACATGATGGGGGTCCGGTTTTCCGGGCATCCCGATCTCCAGCGCATCCTGATGTGGGAAGGCTACGCCGGCTGGCCGCTCCG
Source organism: Planctomycetota bacterium (assembly GCA_021778575.1). Classification (GTDB taxonomy): domain Bacteria; phylum Planctomycetota; class Planctomycetia; order Isosphaerales; family Isosphaeraceae; genus Tundrisphaera. The sequence continues at coordinate 2,980 of JAJYCH010000085.1, read as the reverse complement.
CAAGGATTTTCTCGAACCCTATTACGAAGGACCGACCAAGGTCTTCGATAGCCGGGTTGACGACGGTCGCCACTTCCGCTCCGAGGAACTGAGCCCGTTCGGCTCGAACATGAAAATCCCTCGAGATTTTCAAGGCTGGGCGAACCTGAGCGGCGACGCCGACCCAAAGGGCAAGCACCTGACACCGGCAGGGGTTGAGATCAGCGAGCTTGCCACCGATCAGTTCGTGATCAGCATGGGACCGCAGCATCCGAGCACCCACGGCGTCTTCCGGATGAACGTCCGGGTCGACGGCGAGACGGTCGTGGGCTTGAAGCCGGTGATGGGCTACATGCACCGCAACCATGAGAAGATCGGCGAGCGGAACACGTTCTTGATGAACATGCCGTTCACCGATCGGCTCGACTACTTCACGAGCATGGGCAATAACTTTGGCTACGCGCTCGCCATCGAGCAGTTGATGGGGGACGAGGCCCGGCCTCCCGAACGCGCGGAGTATCTTCGCGTGATCATGGCCGAGTTGACGCGGATCGCCAGCCACATGTGGTCGATCGGCTTCTTGCTCAATGACCTGGGAGCCTTCTTCACCCCGGCGCTCTACGCGATCGAGGAGCGTGAGCTGATTCTCGACCTCTTCGAGTGGGCCGCCGGAAGCCGGATGATGTGCAACTATTTTCGGTTCGGCGGGGTGGCCTTCGATCTGCCCGGCGGCTGGGCCGAGAAGGCGAGCAAGATCGTCAACGATCGGCTCGACCGGAAGATTGATGAACTCGACCGATTACTCTCGAAAAATGAGATCATGCTCGACCGTTGCAAGGATATCGGAGTTCTGAGCGCCGAGCAGGCGATCGCGCTGTCGACCTCCGGGCCGGTTCTTCGAGCGTCGGGAGTGAACTACGATATTCGCCGGGCCGCCCCTTATTCGATCTACGACCGGTTCGATTTCGCTGTCGTGACCGGCCCGAACGGCGACCTTTACGACCGCTACTATTGCCGGCTTCAGGAAATGCGTGAGAGTGTCAAGATCCTCAAGGCGGCGCTCCGCGACCTGCCCGGCGGGCCGATTCTGGCCGGAAAGAAGACTTATCAGCAAAAGGTTCCCGCTGGCGAAGCCTATTCGAGGGTGGAGAATCCGAAGGGGGAACTGGGTTATTACGTCGTCTCGGATGGTTCTTCGACGGCCTATCGTTACCACATCCGTAGTCCCAGCTTCTTGAATCTGACCGCGCTGGAGACCATGTGCCTGGGACACACGATCGCCGACGTGGTGGGGCTGCTGGGTAGCCTGGATATCGTTCTGGGCGAGGTGGATCGGTAGAATGAGTGACTAGAGCAGTTCGCGTCGGAGTCGCAAACATGTAGGGCAGGATTTATCCTGCCGAAGCCGTATGATCGGCAGGATACATCCTGCCCTACGAAGCTTTCCACGAGACAACGCGCTCGTGAACCGCTCTGATGGAGGCGTCATGAAAGAAGTTGAAATCGACGAGACAATTCGGCGCGACCCGAAACTCTATTCCGCAGTCGAACATGCCACGACTCTCCTCGAAGAGGAGATCGGCCCCTCGTCTGGTTCAGTCTCGGCCGAGTGGCGGGAGTTCGGAGCCGACCAGCGAATCCCCGCGATTCGGTTGAAGATTTCGGACTGGACCGGGTCCGCCATGATTCACTTTCAAAGATCGATGCTCGAAAATTTATCCGATCCCGCACTCCGGCTCTCGTTTGTCCGACTCTGGGGAGATCTGCTTCAGGAGCGTTCTCACAAGCAAGTCGAATCGCTGAACAAGATGATCGAAAGTATGACGGACGAATAAGCAGAAAAAGTATGAACAATTCTGACGTTATTCGTGATCTCGGTAAGACGGTTTCGATGCTTGAGGAGCGTCTGAACAATGCCCGCGAGGAGATTTCACGAGTCGATGGAGAGCGAACAAGGACATCCGAACTTGTGACGGCCCTCGATAAAAAGCTTATCTTGATCGACGAACGAATCATCGAGATCAGAAAACTGATCGACGAACGCGATCGGCGGCGCTGGACGGTCATCCAAGCGTTGATCACAACGCTGCTTGGATTGATCGCGGGTTTACTCCTCTGGTATCTCAAGAAGTGATCAACCCGAGTTCATGGAACCACGTATGACCTTCGGACTCGGCCTGATTCGCGGCCATCTCATCACTCTCCGGCGCTTTGTCCGGACGTTCCTGGTCGGTCACGGGCGGACCTGGACTCGCCGGGGCGGGGGACATCAGAAAGTCGACCTCTGGTTCGGCGCCCGGACCTCGGGCGACGAACCGATCATCGCCCAGGATGATCGAACCGAAGGGCTATTCACGGTCGAATATCCCGATGAACGGCTGCCGGTCTTCGAGCGATCGCGCGTTCTGCCCGTTCTGATTTATGATGCCGACGACGGCCATATCCGCTGCACCTCATGTCACATCTGCGCCAAGGTCTGTCCGCCGCAATGTATCTGGATCACCCAGGCCCGCAAGTCCGACGGCAAGCCGATTGCCTTGCCAAGCGAGTTTTATGTCGACATGGATGTTTGCATGAACTGTGGGCTCTGTGCCGAATATTGCCCGTTCGACGCGATCAAGATGGACCAGAATTTCGAGCTCTCGAATTACGAGCGGCACCAGTCGCACGTCTTCACGCTCCAGGACCTGCTGGTTTCGAGCGAGTATTATGAGCGGCACCATCCCGACGCCTATGGTTCGGAGGATGAGGTGACGGAGCGGTCGAAGGTGGCGAAGAAGAAAGCCCAGCGGCTCGCCAAAGCCTCGGCCACCCCTTCCGAAGTCGAGCCTCGCCCGGTATGATGCGTTCTTTCCGCGACGCCCATTTCGCCCCGAAGGGAACCGAGAGCCGATGATCCCCACGCCACCCAAACCCCAGTTCGAGCCGGGGACCCGTGTCAAGGCCGTCCAGCGCGTCCGGGTCGGGCACCGTGAGTGGTCGACCCAGGTCATCGGCGTGG
>JAJYCH010000084.1:1792-10738 GCA_021778575.1 Planctomycetota bacterium | reverse complement strand
CCCGAGACCTGCCACGGGCACCGGATTGCTGGGCAAGGTAGGTGCAAAAGCCGGCGGTTCGATACGAAGCCTGGCTGAACCGCGAGAACTGACCCGCTATTCGAGTGATCAACCCGAACAAGTTGTGCGCTCGAAAGAAGTTCCGACACCAACTATCGATTCAAACGATTAGTTGCTTGAGGTCCGGTCAATAGGAACGCGAGTACCAGAAAGAACAGGCCGATACAAAAAAGGCTCGTGGCTCTTTTGCTTTGCTTGGACTTCCAGAGATTGACGCGGGTCATTCCCACAGTGGCAAAATGATAGGAGGCCGCTTCTACTCCCTCAACCTCCGACTTTGTTGGAGGAGGGTCGGCCTCGACCACATCCAGAATTGATCTTATTGCAGTTGGTACCGCCATTGCCGCCGGTCCTCTCGTATCAGCCGAGAGAACCACCGTGAGCGCGAGAAAAATCAGCGCCAACACCAGAAGTACGGACGAACCGAGCGAATAAGTGAGCGGTAGAAACCTCGCGGCGGCCGCGAGGATCGTACCGATGGTTGAGGCATTTCGCCAGAGGTCATCTAACTTCTTGTCGAGTGCTTCGTTGATCTTCACGACTTGATCGTACAGTCTCTCTGCATATTTCAACGCGGAATTATAAGCGTCGTCGCTCGCGAGACCTCGAGGGTTGTAGGCAAGAACCCAATTTTCCGCATCTTGGTGGTCATCGTCTTCACGCGGATTTTCGAGGTCGGGATGGTGGTACCAAGTTTTCCACCACGACCGCGTGATCACAAATTCAAATCTTCCTCCTGAGCCAAAGAGCAACGAGACCAAGTTCTCGCCGCGTGAAAAAATCGCGCTCATCGGATACATGGCTCTCCATCAATAATGACACGGGCAATACGACCCAATCTCAACCACCAATCGCGGCGCGGGCCTCGGTGTAGACGGCGTCGAAGGGCTGATTGCCGTTGACCTTGCGGCAGAGCTCGGGGCATTTCTCCTGGTAATATTTCAAGATCGGGACGGCGTGCTCGTCGTAGACTTGCTGGCGGAACTGGACGACCTCGGTGGTATCGTCGGGGCGTTTTTCGAGGTGGGTTCCGTCGAGATCGCAGGTCTCGGCGACCTTGGGGGGCCGGGCGATCAGGTGATAGGTCGCTCCACACTTGGGGCAGATCCGGCGGCCGGTCATCCGGGCGACGGCTTCCTCGCGGCTGACGTCGATTTCGAGATAGCAATCGATCTTGAAGTGAAGCCGGTTCTCGAACTGTTCGAGCAACGGGACCTGCCCCATGGTCCGAGGGAAGCCGTCGAACAGAAGCCGGTTCGAGCCGGGCGACTTGAGATTGATTTCGAGGAGCTCGAAGATCAGGCCATCGGGAACCAGATCCCCCTTGGCCAGGTGGCATTCAACCCGCTTGCCGAGGAAGTCATTGCGTCGGATCGCCTCGCGGAGCATTTCTCCGGTCCGGACCAGGTGGTAGCCGAAGTCGGTGCCCAGCCGTTCGGCCAGGCTGCTCTTGCCGCTTCCGGGCCGGCCGAAAACGACGATGTGGTCGGGAATTGTGGAATGGACCAAGAGACGCCTCCCCGATCGTTTGACGCAGACCCATGACCCCGGGCCGACAGGAACCGCCATTATTCCCCAACCTCGGTCGACTTGCTACCCGGATGCGGGCCGCGCCTTGGCAAGCTTCGACCGACTCCGTATTCTGTAGGAGCTTAGTTTGATCCCACCGGACCGCCCGAGGTCGTTCCCATGCTCCTTGGCCCCGTGTTCAACGCCGAGCTGATGACGACCGCGAGGCGGGCTCGCTATTACGTGATTCGACTGGTTTATGGGTCGATCATCCTGTTTCAGATTTATGTGACCTATCAATCCAACGAGTGGCGGATCGCGGCTAACGGCGGGCAGTTGAACCTCCGCGACATGGCGAGTTTCGCCTCGCAGCTCTTTGCGACCTTTGCCGTGGTTCAGGCCGCGGTGGTCCTGTTGCTCACTCCGGCACTGGTCGGCGGCACGATTGCCGACGAACGCCAGCGCAAGACCTTGCATTACCTGCTGACGAGCCAGCTCTCCAGTGCCGAGATCATCCTGAGCAAGCTGGGGGCCCGGCTTTTACAGGTGGTAGTGCTGGTGGCTCTGGGGTTGCCGGTGGTCAGCTTGATGGGGTTGTTCGGCGGGATCGACCTGAACCTCCTGCTGCTGGCCTACGCCGGGACGTTCACGACGATGTTCTTCCTGGGGGCCGGTTCGATCCTGATCTCGGTGATCTCGCGCCGACCTCGCGAGGCGATCTCGCTGATCTATGTCCTGGAAATGGTCTGGCTGGCTGTCCCGTTGCTCCTGATGAACCTGATGGCTTACGGCGACGAGCCCTGGCCGACCATCGCCGAATGGGTGAACCCGGTCCTGCAATATGTCGCGATGACCAGCCCGTTTTATCTGACAGGTCAGCCGCCGCGAACCGGCGGAACCTCCAGCATGCTCTCGCTGGCGTTGTGGGGCATGGGGTTGCAACTGGTCTATGGTTCGCTGTTCGTCCTCCTGGCGTCGCTCCGGCTCCGCCCCTCGGCCCGGACCGAAGGTTCGACCTCGGGCGCCAGCCGGTGGTTCAAGAAGATCATGGCCAGGCGGAAATGGCTGCCGCGCAAGCCCTGCGGCGACGACGCGATGCTCTGGAAGGAGATGCACGTCTCGCGGACCGGCGGGTTGACCAAGGTGGTCTTCATTCTTCTCGGGGTCTGCCTGGTCGGGTTGATCTTCTATGTGGGTTTCGACTTATTTATCGACGCGTTCAAAGAGATGGGGCGCGACGGCTACTTCGGCCGGGGCCAGGCTCGGAACGATTTCAACGGCTTCCTCCGCGGATTCTGCACGGCGATCTATATTCTCTGGTTCCTGGCAATTGCCTCGGGCGCGGCGACCGGGCTGTGCAGCGAGCGTGAGGAGGACCAGTGGCTCTCGCTGACCGCGACGCCGCTCTCGGGCAATGAGATCCTCCGGGCGAAGATGATCGGGCCGGTCTGGGCGATCAAGCCGCTAGCGTACCTGATGATCCTGCTCTGGGGGCTCGGCCTGATCGTCGGTTCGGTCCATCCGCTAGCGGTTCTCGCCTGCGCGGTCGAACTGGTGGTCTTCACCTGGTTCCTGACGGCGCTGGGAACTCTGTTCTCACTCCGGGCCAAGAACAGTACGCGAGCCCTGGCCTCGACGATGGCGCTGCTGATCTTCCTCAACGGCGGCTACCTGTTCTGCTGCATCCCGTTTCGGTCGAACAGTTCGTTGATCGGGGCCGGGTCCACGCCGTTCGTCTTTGCTGTCTCGCTGTTCAGCAGCGAGGATCTCCTTCAGATGGCCCAGACCCGACGGTATAACTACAACCGCCCGGGAGAAACGATCGCGGCTTGCGTGCTCTGCGTGCTGTTTTACGGGTTCGCCGCCGCCGGACTGACGACCGCGCTGTTCTCGATGTTCGACGCCGTTGTCGACCGCCCCGACCGGCTCCGCCAGAACCGGACGGCGCGGCAGCAGCAGGAATATCTCAAAGGACGAGGCAAGAAGACCGACCCCGGAATCGCCTGGAAAGACGAGGTTTGATGACGAACTAGCGCGACGGTTCGAGCCCCACGATCCGACGTTCTCCGGTGAGCGCCGCACGCTCGACCGTGAAATCGGCCGACATCCGCCGCTCGACCGGCCAGCCCGGTAATGCCTCGAAAAAGCGCTCAATCGGCTGGATGTTCAGGTTGATCCTCGGTGTCTTGTAGTGCATCGGAATGACGACCCGGGGGCCGATCGCGTCGAGCAACGGGCCAATCAACGGGAAGTCGATCGTTGGTAGTCCACCCGCCGGCACAAGGACCACGTCGGCCCCTCGGATCGGTTCTAGTTCCGATTCCTCCAGCGCATGGCCGAGATCGCCGAGAAAGACAACGTGCAGCCCTTCGGACCGGAAATGAACGATCGTCACCTCGTCCCCTTCGAGCTTCGCCGGACTCTCGAAGACCGGGATCGACTCGAACCGGATACCGGCGACCTCGCGACCTCCGGGCGGTAAGTCAAGCGCCCGGACAACCTCGAAGGGCTCGCGGATCTGGCCCAGATGGCTGTGATAGCGGTCGTTCTCGTGGCTGATCACCACGACATCGGCGGGTTCGTCGATCGGCGCGTAACCACCCGAGTCGGGCGAGCGAAATGGGTCGAGGATGATCCGTTTCCCCGCCGTATCGATCCGGAATGCCGCATGCCCGTACCAGTGGATGTTCATAGAATCTTGTCTCGACCAGAATTCAGCGCCGCTGTCGTTCCAGGCTCGCGACGGTCTTCAGCGACTCCATGATCGGAGTGATCTCGGTGGTCCGGACCCGGGAGAGCTTCAGGGCCGACCGGTGCTCGTTGATGATCTCGGTCACCTCGTTATTGGCCAGTTCGGAGCTGTTCAACGCCCCCATCAAGGTCAGCGCGATCGGGCCGGTCTGGGCGGCGGAGGAGCCTCGATTCGCCAGACCGTCAGCCAGGTGGTTCGCGAGAGTCTGGATCGAGGCGATCGTCGGAACCCTGGGCACGTTGACCACGCCCATCAACGCCTTCTTGATCGCCGTCGTTTCGTTCACGGTCACCGGACTCCCCATCCGGACGTGTTCGAGACTGGTCTTCAGCCTCAGGAATGCTCGGGTCTGGGGATCGATTTGCGAGTGGTTTGCCGTTGTCCGGTACGTGTGATAGGTCCGGTGGTAGGCGTGCCCGGAAGAGTGACCATAATAGGGACGAACCGCGTGATAGACCGGCGTCGAGGTCTGGGTCGTGGTGATATGCGACGGTCGGGCTGGAGCCGGATTCGTGTGATGATGCAGCGCCGAGGTCCCGGCCTGATGCGGCTGCTGAGCCGCTTTTTGCTGGTTTTGCAGGGCCTTCTGCTCCATCTCGGCATACTTTTTCTGGGCTCGCATCTGCTCCTGCATCATCCGATTTTGCTGCTCGACCATCTTCTTCTCGGCCTCGGCCTGGCGCTTCATCTCGGCCTCGGCGGCCTTCCGCTGGTGTTCGAGGGCACGCTGGACGGCTTTCTCGTCGGGACCGGCCAGCGCGGGAACCATGACCAGAGGACCCGTCACGAACCAGGCGACGAGCGAGATGGCGACGAACTTCATGGTCACTCCTCGACGACCGGCGTCGGTTGGTTCGTGTTGTTCGAATTCGGGAGAATCCGCGGGATCGATCGGAGGATAAAGGTGATAACCGGCGATTGGCGCAAAAGTATCGCGCCCGCCGAAATCGTCGTGTCATATTGGTTCAACACGTCTTACACCTTTCGAATCGACCGATCAGTGTATCCAGCCTATCGCCAATGACGGCTGGCGTTGATCGGACTACCATCAACCAGTTTAATCGATCCGAATGGGAAGTGAGATGCAAAAAAATGGTGCAATTTCGGCCATCCTGATTGTCTCGCTCCTGACCACTTCGTCGACGGGTCTAAATGCCGACGATCGGCTCAAGAAAGACCGTCGCCGGATGGCCGTGGTTATGGCCAGCATTGCCGCGTCCCTGTTGGTCATGGCTGCTGGGACCATCTCGTTCAACCCTGTCATCGCAGGCGCGGGGGTCGCCCTGTTTGGCGCCGGATCAGGCCTTGTCGGCGGCGGCGGATACATGACTCACAAGATCGAGGACAGGAGAGCGCAAGCCACGTCGGCCAGTTCTCAGCCGGCTCAGGTCGAGACATTGGTCGCCGTCTCGCAACGGCCGGGGTATTATTATCATCCGTCGAATCCCAACCAATTATACGTCGATCCGTCGGAAGCTGTCGATTCAATGCCGGCGAAGCTCGACGGACCACCGGTGGCGGCACCCGCCCGGATCACCGTCAAGATCGCCAACGCGGCGCACGACGGCCGGTCGATCACCTGCACGATCGACGGAACCCCGTTCTCGGTCGCACCAGGCTACACGCAGACCCTGGTCGCCGCTCCGGGCTCGGTGATCGCTTACGAGACCGGCAACAGGCTCGCCATCGATCGCTCTACCCAGGCCGAGGGGAGCTACGAGTTCCGGTCGGTCGAGAACAACTGGCGGTTCGACAACCAGGAACCCGCTTCAAGCGTGGCGTCGGGGCCGACCCAATCATCCCCGACGCCCGGTGCCTCGGTCCCGCGTTGAGGCGACGTCGAGGGGCCTCGCGTCGAGGCCCCTTTGGAAGCGAATCAGAACGTCGGGATCACCACTTTTTCGCCATTCTTCAAAGCCGACTCGTGGGCGCAGATGCCCACCATCGTCCAGTTGGCCGAGGTCGCCGCGTCGGGCAAGGCGGGGCGATCTCCCTTGATCGCGCTCAGCCAGGCGTGGACCAGGTGCGGATGCGAGCCGCCGTGGCCTCCCCCCTGGGTGAATGAGAGGTGCGTCTCGTCCTCGGCGTCGTAAACCCCCTTGGTCGTGAACCGCTGGATCGGCCCGGGCAAGAGATGCGCGAAGTCCGGCACCGGAACTCGCTTGGGGATCTCGGGTTCGGGCACGCTGATCGTGTGGATCACCGGCTCCTCCCCTTCGACCTGCTGCCACTCGAACGACTTCTTGCTGCCGTAGGCGTCAAAGCTCTCGCGATACTGACGGGCGACGTTGAACAGGCTCCGAGTCACCTCGGCGCAGACGTCGGTCCCCTTGATCTTGAACGTGGCCGACTCGATCGCGAACGGACTGTTGTACTTGGGGATCAACGCCTCGTCGATCCGACCCGAGCCATGACAGACCACGTGCTCGGCATGCTGGCCGAGCAAGGCCAGGCATGGGCTGACGCAGTGCGTCGCGTAGTACATCGGCGGGAGCCCTTCCCAGTAGCCGGGCCAGCCGGCCATGTCTTGCTGGTGTGAGCCCCGGAGAAACTGGATCTTGCCGAGTTCGCCCTTGTCGTAAAGGTCTTTGACGAACAGATATTCGCGGCTGTAGACCACGGTCTCCATCATCATGTAGACCTTGCCCGACTTCCGCTGGGCGGCGACGATCCGGCCGCATTCTTCGATCGTCGTGGCCATCGGGACGGTGCAAGCGACATGCTTGCCGGCTTCGAGAGCGGCGATCGACTGCCAGGCGTGATCCTGGATCGGCGAGTTGATATGAACCGCGTCGATCTCGGGATCGGCCAGAACCTGGGCGAACTCGGTGTACCGCTTGGCAATCTTCCAGCGGTCGCCGCATTCATCAAGATCCGGCTTCGACCGCCGGCAAATGGCCGAAACTTCGGCACCTGGGTAAGCCTGGTAAATCGGGATAAATTCAGCCCCGAAACCGAGGCCGATGATGGCCACACGGATCGGCGAGTCGGTTGCCATGGCGTGATTGATCCTGTCAGAGTCTCTCCCGTAGGGTTGTGCTTGCCCTGCCGAGGCGAAAACGGCCGAGCAAGCCCGATCCTACGAAGACGGTGAAAACGGCTCTCCATTGCGGAACAGGTTGCAGGATATAAGGCTCGGGCCACGAAGGCAAGCGGTCGAGCCAGCCGGAACGGATTCACCTCGGCCAGGCCAGACGAAAGGACAAAACGAAGCCAAACTCCCCCGGCGGCCTTCGATCCCAAACAAAGCCAATCGCGTCCGGTCGATACGCTGGAAAAAACGAAGCCAAATTGGCAAGGCCAGTCAAATGACACCGAGCTTGAGAACTCGGGGTTGGCCGGGACCAATGCAGAGTTGACCAGATTGTGTATTTCACCAAAACAATTAGCGATGTTCCGTTTGACTACCGTAATCGACCTGGCTTGACATTGCCTTTACAAGCACAAACGAGACCAAATGGGCGACAAAAACGCCTTGTTTGGCTTAAAAAATGAAACGGTACCCGACATCTTTTCTCTGCCTCACCTTTTCGCAACCTCATATTCTCGATTTCTGTTGAATGTCCCCTTTTCTTCGTTCCGTCCCGCAGCGCCTGCCTGACATGATGGGTTGTTTGCGCTCACGCGCACGTAAGAATCTAGTGGGAGCCCGGAGCGGGCAACCTCCCCGGGTGCCCCGGCCCTTTTCCGCCGGGGCCGCCCGAAAATTCTGGATGTCCCCTTATTCTGCCCTGCCCGTGGCCCCATAGTCTCTGCGGTTTTCGCGTTGAAAAAGTCAGCGTGATCGCTACAATCAATCAAATCAACCCGGAACGTTGTTGAATTAATGGTTAACCTCGTCGCACATCTCTGAGAATTGCCAGGGAAGGTCTTGGATTGGGTTCGGATAGTCTAGGCATTCTGGCCGGTCCCAATTCCGGAAGCCTGCGGACACTGGTATTCCAAGATGAAAAACGGAGTGCGAATGTTGTTTATTCTCAATCCGTTACTGGTCTCATGGCTGCTCTGCATTCCTTCAAGCGCGGCATTCGGTGTCCCAGAAGACCCGCCGCCGGCTTCGTCCACATCCCTTCCGGCATCCAACACGACTCCCGCCGTGCCTCCGGCCTCGCCGGGAACGCCACCACCGGCGTCCGTACCAGCGACTCCAGGCGCTCCCAAAAACCGGGAACAGTTGCTGGAGGAACGCCTGATCAAGATGGAAGAGCTGAACCGGAAGCTCCTGATGAAGATCGAGACCATCTCGACCAAGGTCGAGAACCTGTCCAAGAAGTCTGACAGCTCCGACAAGTCCGACAGCCCAGACAACCCCGATAGCTCCGGCACGTCCGACAACTCAGTCAGTCAGACTGAGGCTCAAGCTGAGGGAGAAGAGAAAAAGGCGGGCGGACCCCAGGGGACGATCGGTCGAGGGTTCAACTCCGGCTCGAATGGAACCCCGGGGACCCCGAGCACCTCTGGGTCGGCAGGAACCGGGAGTAACGCCACAAGTGATCGAGCCCGAGGGGCTCAGGGAGCCATTGGTCGAACCCGCGAGGCATTGACGCCCCGTCTGATCAAGCCTACCCTCAGCAACGGCATTCGCTGGACGTCCGAAGACGATGAGTTCCAGCTTGTCTTCCACG
>JAJYCH010000084.1:0-1782 GCA_021778575.1 Planctomycetota bacterium | reverse complement strand
ACGACCTGACCCAGGTGGAAATGCGAAACTTCCCGGGGATCGGCGGTTCAAGCCCGCTCAAATCCCAGTTCTTCATCCCCCGCCAGCGCTGGTATTTCACCGGTCGAGCGACCAAGAACATCGAGTTCTACACGGTGATTAACCGGGGCTACGGCACCCTCGACCTCCTCGACGCGTTCATCGACTTCAACTACGATCCTCGGATCAAGTTCCGGGTCGGTCGGACCAAAACACCCAACTCCTATGAGTATTTCCAGATTGCCGAAGGTGACCTGATCGCCCCGGAACGGTCGCTCTATTCGGGCAACCTCTCCGGGAATCGCCAGGAGGGCCTCATGTTCCTGGGCCAGATCCTTGATAAACGCGCGGAGTGGGCGATCGGAGTCTTCAACGGCCCCCGGCGGTCTTTCGGCGACTCTAACAACGATAAAGACCTCTATGCCTTTTTCAACGTCCGACCGTTCCAGAAGTCCGAGTCGCTCACGGCTCTGAAATACTTCAACATCGGTGGCGAATACGACTTCGGCAACGAAGCCAACTCGCTCCAGCCCAGCTCTTTGCACACGGCCAATGACCAGAGTTCGCCCGCCAGTGATGCCGTGCTGGCTTCACTGTCGCCAACCTTCCTCACGTTCAACGATAATGTTCATGAATATGGGGCCCGAGCTCACTGGTCAACCTGGATCGCCTGGTACTACAAGAGCTTCAATCTCCTCGCCCAGTATGATGGTGGCTATAAGGAATACTCTTTTATCAACCAGACCTCGAAAACCCTGGTTCCCACCGAAGGGTTCTTCGTCCAGGCGTATTATTTCCTCACCGGCGAACAGATCTCCCGACGCGTTGACATCAGGCCGCTCCGGAATTTCGGCTTCAAAGATGGCAAGCTGACCGGTCTTGGTGCGATCGAGGTCCATTCCCGAATCAGTACCCTCGACCTTGGAAAACAGATCTTCACCGCAGGTTTCGCCGACGCGAACCTCTGGACCAATCATGCGTATGCCGTCGATACCGGGTTCAACTGGTATCTCAACGAGTACACCAAGATCTACCTCGACTGGCAGCACGCCGGGTTCGGCTCACCCGTCTTCAACGGAACCAACGCCAGAGGGCAGACCAACTTCGCTCGATCGACCGACCTCTTCTGGCTCCGGTTCCAGCTCTTTTTCTGACTTGGAACGGGACGTCAATCACTTCTCTCCGACGTCCTGTCCCACTCTGCACCGACTCGAATCCTCCTGCTAGGCTGGATCTTGACCCAGCTTCGATCGACGATGAGAAGTGTCTTGGCTCACGAATCAAAGAAAAGCTGGATCTCGACCCGGACGACAATCTACCTAACCGGAATGGCCGCACGAAAAGCAGCGTGCATTGTTGCGAGACAAACAATCGCCAGCCGATGTTTCGCAGGTGGTGATGCAGGTCATCGAATGCAAATCGAAAGCACTGTTTGGAACTCGCCCAACTCATCCCCTGAGGAAAATCGGGCCGGGTCGCCTCGGGTGATTGCTCCCCCGAGGCTCCCACAGATCCGGACTGGCCCAATTAAGGCATCCGGCTCGTCACGTCGTGGTCCCTGCCCTCAAACGGTTTCGACGCCCAGACAGTGACATGCTGATGAGGTCCTGTGCCCTCGCATGCTGACCGGCGGCGAGCCCTCAACGCGGCGTCCCCTTCTCTCCACGGGGTCCAGGAGGGCCTGTTCCCCCGCTTCGGCGATACTACGAGACGCTCCGACTCCCTGCCGCCCATCTCGCCGCACTTCGTTGCCTTCGTTTGGCG
>JAJYCH010000083.1 GCA_021778575.1 Planctomycetota bacterium | reverse complement strand
CTCGTTACCTTCGCATTGGTATCACGTCGTTAGCGAATCTGATCGAGCCGCTGACGAATCGTTTGCTCGGACCTGACAGACTGTTCCTGGGCCTCCTGTAAGGGACGTCCGGCTTTGATCCCTGGTCGTTTGTGACCCGTCGCGCTCAGCCAGGAATCTCTCAGGATTTCTTGCCGGGTCTGGACTTGCTTGAAGATCTCGTCACCGCCCGCGATCGGTTTCAGGATCTCTTCGAGCGAGACCTTATCCGGCAAATCACTCGCGTCGATTCCCCAGTGCAGGAGTAACTGGCGAGCGATCAGCCAGTGGCCGGTCGAGTCAATGTGGACGCCATCGCCGGCGAGCCGGAAATCGGGATTCGCCATCCGGGCGTGGTTCAAAAAAATCGTCATCGGCCCGTGCAGATCGACGACGTCCCAACCGGCCGGGCGTTGTGCCAGGAGCCAGCCGGCATAGCGGTCGAGAACCCGGTCGTATCCCTCAAACGGCTGCGGATACTCCGCCAGACCCACCGGGAGCGTTCTCCTCTTGATCGGTACGGCATCGAAGACAGGAGGGGTCAGGTGGAGAACCCGGGCGCCACTGGCTTCGGCACGTTCGCGAAGGTGGCGGATGCCTTCCTGATACTTCAGGAACCGATCGTCACTGAACGGATAGTACATCCCGTCATTCATTCCATAGCAAGCCACGACGAGGTCGGGCTTGAGTTGATCGAGCACCCGGTCGAGCCGCTCGCGGAGCACGGGACGAGGGAACTGCCCGCCCGCGTGGCCTGGCTCGCTCAGACCGGATACGGTCTCGCTCGGCAGTCCGAGATTGAGGAACTCGCACTCCATCCGCGGATATTTGATGCGCAAAAACGTTTCAATATCGGTGATATATTGACCGGAATAAGTGATACTGTCGCCCAGAAAGACAATCCGCTTGTTCCCTTCCAGGGGCGTGGGAGCTTGTGCCCGGATCGATGATTCCGCGTTCGTGAAGGCACACAAGATCACGAGACCGATCGACTTGAACTTCATGGTGCTGGTCACTCCGGTCACGCCGCAGCCGAATCGCCCCCGTTCTTGAGCGATTCCCACTCTTCCCAGTTGTACAGAACCTCGCGAGCCGAACCGCTCTTGAATTCGCCGACGATACCATCCTCGGCCATGAAGTCAATCAACCGGGCCGCCCGGCCGTAGCCGATTCCGAGGGCTCGCTGGAGGAGCGAGGTCGAGCCTCGCCCTTCGCGGATGATCACTTCGATCGCCGCCTCATAGAGTTCGTCACGCGACTTCATCGCTTCGCGATCCTTGCCGGCCGCTCCGGCACCGACCTGAAGCTGGGTCAGTTCCCGACTGAATTCCTGAGGGTACTGCGCCAGGTATTCGCAGACGCGATTGACATCTTGATCCGATGCGTAGGTTCCCTGCGCCCGGACGAGGTGCGACGTTCCCGGCACGAGAAAAAGCATGTCGCCGTTGCCGAGAAGCTTTTCCGCCCCCATCTCGTCGAGGACGACTCGCGAATCGTTCCGGTTAGTCACCTGGAACGCGATCCGGGCGGGCAGGTTGCTCTTGATCAGGCCGGTGATGACGTCGACGGTCGGTTTCTGGGTCGCGAGAATCAGGTGAATGCCGGCCGCTCGGGCCTTCTGGGCGAGCCGGACAATCTGCGTCTCAACCTCCTTGCCCACCTGCGCGACGAGGTCGCCCATCTCGTCGATGATGATCACGATCGAGGGCATGAATTTCGGGAGTCGCTCCCATTCCTCGTCGTCCTCGGGGTGGAATCGCTGATAGAGTTCGTCGAGCCCGAGCTTGTTGTAGGAAGCGATGTTCCGGACACCCGCCCGGGCGAGGTAGCCGTAACGCTCGTCCATCTTGTCGCAGGCCCAGGCCAGAAGCGCCTCGGCCTTCTTCATGTCGGTGACGACCGGGTTCATCAGGTGCGGAATTCGCTTGAACTGGGTCAGCTCGACGATCTTCGGGTCGATCAGGATCAGCTTGACCTCATCTGGCGTCCGGGTCATCAGGATGCTCAGGATCATCGCGTTCAAGCAAACCGATTTTCCGGTTCCGGTCCGACCGGCGATCAACAGGTGCGGCATATCCGCCAGGTCGAACGCCAGCGGGCTCCCTTTCACATCCCGACCGAGGAACAGCGGGATGCGGAGCTTGTCGAGATGGCCACCGACACCGTCGATCACCTCACTGAGCCGGACCATCGTCCTCCGCTCGTTGGGGACCTCGATCCCGACGGTCGTCTTGTTCGGGATCGGCGAGACGATCCGGACGCTCGGAACGGCGAGGGCGATCGCCAGGTCAGTCGCCACGCTGTTGATCTTGGCCACTCGCAAGCCCGCTTCGAGCTCGATCTCGAACTGAGTGATGACCGGCCCGGTGTCGATCTGGACAACCCGAACCTGACAGCCGAATTCGAGCAGCGTCTTCTCCAGCAGGAGCGCCCGGGCGTGGATCTTCGCCTGATGTTCCTGGACCGGAACCGCCGACGCGGCTTCGAGTAGCTCGATCGGCGGTAGCTGATAACGACCATCACCGGGAATGGCGGGGCTCGACCGTTCGGGCGGCGGTGCCATGGAACGGGACGGAATCGCGGCCATCGACTCGATCGTCGAAACCGGTCGACTGCCGATCGCGCGATTGACGGGCGGAGGCGCGATCCGAGCCATCGGCCTCGCAAACTCTTCGGGCGGGGCCAGCATCAGTTCGCTGGTCGGCCGCGCGGGGATCGGCGACGACGCGGCCTCGGCGGGCTTCCGTCGCGGACGGATCAGGGCGGCCACTTCCTGGAACGGCCAGACAATCAACAGATCGTGACAGAGTGCCAGTCCGACAAATCCAACCATCGACAGAATCAGGAGCATTCCCGCCAGGCCGAATTGCCCTTCCAGGAAGGCCGACGCCGCCGCTCCGACATAGCCACCACTGCCCACCGGGGGAGATGACAGATGGTTCGGATCAAACTTCTGGCTCAAGGCCGAGCCCACGAAGACGACCATCGAGAAACCGACCACCTGAAGGACCGGCTCGACGACCTTGCGACGCCGGAAAAGCAGGAGATCAACGACCACGAGCGCGAACAGGACCAGTCCCGAAGCTCGCCCGACCGTCGAGAACAGGAGATGTGCCAGCAAGGCGCCGACGGGTCCGCAGGGATTCGTCGGCGTCGCGTTAGGTGGTTCGGCGGCCGAGCCTGGCGAGTCAGCGGGGTCGTAACCCACCAGACTCAGGGCCAGGAAGGCGACGACGAAAAGCAAAGCCCCCGCTCGTCCCTGGCGGGCCAGTCGTCGACGATCGATCATCATTCCCTCGGGCCCGGTCCGGGAGAGCCGGCCGTCGCTCCTTGGGGCTCGACGTTCTGCCGAGGGATCAACCCGCCGGCACCGGCTCGACTCTCACGGAATCGGCCGGCGGAGGCGAGCAACTTGCACGATCCCTGCTTGATCCTGAGCGAGGTGTGACGGAACTGGTCATTCTGACGGTTGCGTCAGGTCAACCGTCCCGCCTTCGTCTTCCTCGGTCGCCTCGACCAGGTGCAGGTTGCCCGACATGTCGAGGAAGATTTTGTCCTGCATGATCTCCTGGATCACGATCGACATCTTGTCGAGCCCCCGAGCGTCGATCAGCGGGCGCGAGCCTTGATTCAGCGCGATCATTCGCTTCTGGATCAGCGTCGAGAGTTTGAAACGACCGCCAACCTTGTTGACGATATGCTCTTCTTTGAGTTCTTCAAGCATGGGTGTCTCAGCCTCCGCAGCCGTGATGGGACAGGATGGTCGCCAGTTCTTCAGTGGCCCGGTCGAGGTCATCGTTGATGATCTGGTAATCGTAACGATCCGCGAGGGCGATCTCGCGCCGGGCGTTGGTCAAACGTTTCTGGATGGTCGCTTCGTCGTCGGTCGCTCGGGCCCGCAATCGGGCTTCGAGGACTTCCAGACTGGGGGCATGCACGAAGATCAGGAGAGCCTCGGGCATTTTCGCCCGGACGTTCATCGCCCCCTGAACGTCGATCACCAGGAACAGGCAGATTCCCCGATTGAGAGCGCTCCAAACCGGTTTGATCGGTGTTCCGTAATCATGCCCGTGGACTTCGGCCGATTCGAGCAGTTGGTCCCGATCGCGAATCGCCGCGAATTCCTCACGGCTCATGAAGTGATAATTCACTCCCGACACTTCTCCCGGCCTTGGAGCACGGGTCGTCGCGGAGATCGAGACCCGGAGCCTGGACCCTGGTCGATCGAGTAGCCGAGCGACG
Source organism: Planctomycetota bacterium (assembly GCA_021778575.1). Taxonomy (GTDB): domain Bacteria; phylum Planctomycetota; class Planctomycetia; order Isosphaerales; family Isosphaeraceae; genus Tundrisphaera. The sequence continues at coordinate 6,496 of JAJYCH010000083.1, read as the reverse complement.
AGCGTACTCTTTCCCGAGCCTGACGCCCCGGAAAGGACGATCAGGCGGCCGGTCCCGGATGCCTTCGGTGTGTGGTCGGAGGTTTCCTCGCCAGCGTCGCTCAACGGTCGATTCACTCCACGTTCTGAATCAGTTCGCGGATCTTTTCGAGCAGACCCTTGATCTCGACAACGCCCCGGCTGATCTCGACGTCGTTGGCCTTCGAGCCAATGGTATTGGTCTCGCGGCCCATTTCCTGAACGACGAATTCCAGCTTCCGGCCCGAGCTTTCCGGTTCGTCGATCACCTCGGCGAATTGCTGGAGATGCGCCCGGAGCCGGACCACTTCCTCGGCGATATCAGCCCGCTCGGCGAAGATGGCGACCTCGCGAATCAGATCACGAGGCTCGATCGTGGCCCCCTTCCCTTCGAGAAGCGATTGAACTCGCTCGGTCAGACGCTTCTGGTACGAAGAGACAACCTCAGGCCCACGCCCGGCGATTTTTTCAAGATGAACGGAAACGGATCGTCCCAGCTCGATCAGCTCGCTGGCCATCGCTCTGCCTTCGTCACTCCGAGCCTGCTGGAGCTTACCAAGCGCCTCGGTCACGACGGCGGCGAGGGCCGGCCAGTCCTGGTGCGGGTCGTCCGTCGCGGGCTTGCGTTCCTCGACCACGCCGGGCAAGCTCAGCAACGCGGTCAGGTCGCCGGCGGCGGATTCACCGGCAATCTCGGCGATCTGCTGGCGATACGAAGCCAGGGCAACGCGGTTGAGCCGGTAATCTTCGAGCCGTCTGGGACGCTCGACGCGAATCGAGAGCTGAACTGTTCCACGGCGGATCGTCTCGCGGACCAGACGTTCGAAGTCGGCCTCAAGCGATGTATACGGGTCGCTGATCTTTGCATTCAACTTCAGGTGACGGTTATTCACCGTCCGGACCTCGACTCCGACGGACCAGCGGTCGTCTTGAATCCGTGACTCGCCGTAGCCGGTCATGCTAAGAAGCACGGAGCGTTTGCCTCAGGTGGAAAGAACAACGAGAAGGGAGGTCACAAGCGGCACCCGTCGCCGGGTGCAGGTCGATCCGATGACGTCCCAGCAAAATTACTTGGGGGAAGATTTGGGAGTGTCCGGGAGAGCAGCGGGAGCCGCCGTGGACCCGGTCGATGCCGGAGCGACCGGGTCGCCCGTCTTCGTCTTCGCGTCGGAGGGAGCGGGGATCGACGGATTGGGCGGAAGGTCGAGGATCTTGCTGTCCGGACTGGCCTTGCCGTCCACCGGCAGCGGCGGCGTCAGGTCCGACTTCTCACTTTTCGAGGTCGCGCTCGGCGACGATCCCCAGGCCGAGGTCCGCTTGTTCGAGACCACGACGAGAAGCATGTTCAGCGCGATCCAGACCCCGGCGGTGATCATGGTCACCTTGGTGAAAACGTCGCCGGCCTTGGTTCCGAAGGCGGACGAGCCCCCTGCTCCACCGAAGGCACCCGCCAACCCACCGCCCTTGCCGCGCTGGATCAAAACCAGACAGATCAGGAAGAGCGAAGTGATGGCCAGGATGATGTAAAGCAGGACATTCAGGAACTGCTGCACGGTCGGGGTCCTTCAGATCGAGATTTTTTGTTCCAACGAAGAGAATCATATCGGATCGGTCGCGTCAAGCCACCCGAATCCGTTCAAGCCTTCCCCTGAGCGACAACGCTTTGCCCGGCGTGGAAGATTCCGAGGAAATCGGCCGCTTTCAGGCTCGCGCCACCGACCAGCGCTCCGTCGATGTCCGGGCAGGCAAGCAATTCCGCCGCGTTGTCGGGCTTCACGCTCCCGCCATACTGGACAACGACACGGCTGGCCGTCGCCTCACCGAATTTCGCGGCCAGATGGCGACGGATAAACGCATGGACGGCCTGAGCCTGGGTCGGCGAGGCGGTGAGGCCCGTCCCGATCGCCCAGACCGGTTCGTAGGCCAGGACCACGCCACCCATCTGTTCTGGTGTCAAGCCGGCGAGCGAGTGCTCAAGCTGGCGACCGACGACATCTTCAGTCATGTCGGATTCGCGTTCAAGCCGGGTCTCGCCGACGCAGACGATCGGCAGCAGGCGCGATTCGAGGGCCGCGATCAGCTTGCCGTTGACCAGGTCATCGGTCTCGCCATGACCATGGCGACGCTCGCTGTGGCCCAGAATAACGTGCGTGCAGCCGGCGTCGACCAGCATCGGCCCGGAGAGTTCGCCGGTGAAGGCCCCTTCCGGCTTCGCGTTCATGTTCTGGGCACCCAGACCGATCGGCGAGCCGGCCAGAACCTCGTCCATCCGATAGAGATAGAGCGACGGAGGGCAGATCGCGACCCGAACGTTGACGGCCTGACCGACCCCGGCCTTGACTTCCTCGGCCAGCTTCACGGCGGCTTCGAGGGTCGTCGGGTTCATCTTCCAGTTACCGGCCACAAACAAGGTACGCATCAGACAGAAACCCCCTCGGCGGCGTCGATCGTCTTGCCCATGATCTCGGCCAGTTGCCGGAGCTCGTCCATTAACCGAGCATACTGGGCGGGCAAGAGTGCCTGAGGGCCGTCGGAGAGAGCCTTCTCAGGACACGAGTGAACTTCAATGTGAACCCCGTCGGCTCCCGCCGCGACACTGGCTCGGGCCATCGCCGGAATCAGGTCGGGACGGCCGGTCGCGTGGCTGGGGTCGACAATGATCGGCAAGTGGCTCTGCCCCTTGGCGTTCGGCACGATTGAGAGGTCGAGCATGTTCCGGGTTGAATCCTCGAAACTCCGGACCCCTCGCTCGCAAAGGATGACCTGCTTGTTGCCTTGAGCCAGGACATATTCGGCCGACATCAGGAGATCCTTGACCGTCGCCGACATTCCCCGTTTGAGCAGCACGGCGGTCCGGGTCCGACCCACTTCCTTGAGCAGGTCGAAGTTCTGCATGTTCCGGGCGCCGATCTGAATGATATCCGTGTAATCGACCACCAGATCAACCTGGCGGGGGTCCATGACCTCGGTCACCACGGGCATTCCGAATCGTTCGCCGGCCGCCTTGAGAATCTTCAGCCCATCTTCGCCCAAACCCTGAAAGCTATACGGGCTGGTTCGGGGCTTGAAGGCACCGCCTCGGAGGACGTTCGCGCCGGCTTCCTTGACCTTCTCGGCGATCTCGACCAGGCGTTCTTCGCTCTCGATCGCGCAGGGGCCGGCGATCATCATCAGGTGGCCGCCACCGACTTTCACGCCTTTGATGTCGAAGATCGACTCTTCCGGGTGAAACTCACGGCTGGCCAGCTTGAATGGCTTGAGGATCGGCACCACTTGCTCCACTCCCTCGATCGCGCGGAGCGGTTCAGCTTGAAGCCGGTCCTCGTCGCCGATCACGCCGATAATCGTGCGAGCGACGCCCTGGCTCAGGTGCGGCGTGAAACCCAGTTCTTCAATTCGAGCCACGACATGCCGGATCATTTCCGCCGTGGGGTGAGGCTTCAGCACGATGATCATCGATCGTTCCCGGGAACCACTTCGGCCTAACGTCATCTTGGCCGTTTCCGAAGAGTGAATCGACGATGATAACGTCTGCCCGGTCGGCTGGGAAGTCGGATTCAGGCAAGAACATCTGGCCCATCCGGCCGTTCCGTGGCAATCTCCCGGAGAAAAAACAAACCCAACGCCAGGAGCACCAGGGTTAATGGCTGAAACCCCAGTGTTTGAGCGAGCGGCTGAGTCACCAGCGCCCCGACAAAGACGATCGCCAGGAGCCAGCGGAAAGCCAGCGGCCACTCCGTCGGTGACTGACGACGCAGAGCATTCGAGCCGATCAAGACTCCGGGAACGACCAGCGTCACGTCGTAAATCGGCCCATAAACATTCAGGACCGGAGTCAGCGCGAGTGTGGAGGCCCACGCGAGATCACTGATCCGCCCCCCGGCCAGCTTCATCCACGACCTCAGCAGCATGATCCCGATCAGCCCACCCACCGCGAACCCCAGTGGCCGGGCGACAGACCGGGACATTCCGGCCAATCGGAAAAATGCTGTTAAGTCCACGTATTTGATGGTTTTGAATCCCTGGCCAACACTGCCACCAGACTGGCCATAGCCAAGCATCAACTCGACGAAGTCGCGACAAACATCGAACCCGACAGCCAACAAGGAGAATCCCGCCAGAACAATCGCGCCACAAAACCAACCCAGCAGAATTCGCCAGGCTCGCCCGACCACCAGCATCGGCAAGATCAAGACCAGCAAGGTCGGTTTGTACAGCACAAATGAGAGCGCCAGCCCGGAGCCCAACAACCGACCCGTCGTCCCCAGGTAAAGGCTGACCGTAACGAAGAAGCAGCCGATCGCCGAGATCTGCCCGCCCAGACAACACTCGGTCGCAAACGGCGGAAACGCCAGCGCCAGCATCCATGCCGTGATGCGTTCAGAGCCGGTCAAGAGCGGGCAGAGGCGCAAAATCAAACCCACCGAGGCTGCATAGAGTCCCACGGTGATGACCAGCCAGCACGCGAATGAGGTCGCGAGTGGAAGTCGGGCCAGCGGCCGGAAGATCTCGGCGAGGAACGGCGGATAAACGAACGGAAGGTGTTCGTCTTTCGCGAGTTTCGGCAGGAGCCGATGCAGCAGTTCGTCCTGGAGTTCCAGGTCGTAGAGTCGTGAACTCTCACCATCGTTGAGGATCTGGCCGGCCACGAGAAACTCGGCATAGTCATTACCGAGGTTCTGGCGGAGCGCGGTTTGTCCGTCACGGGCCGTCGCGAACATCAGGACGGCGAGGCCAAAGGTCATGATGAGGGAGGCCCCGGCGACGAAGCGCGCGACTTCCGGTCGCAGCCATCGGTCGGCGAGCTTCCTGGCCAGCATTCCGAACCTCGTCAATCTCGGGCCAAGCCGGAAGGCCGATCGATCCGGTTTTTCAGCGAATGAGCGGCTGGATTGGTGCTCGACGGCTCGACAAGACGCCCGGGAAGTTGGTGTGGCCCCTTGTAGATGCCCGGCTGACCATCCCACGAATGCGACCGCAGGCTTTGCAGCACTCGATCGGCCAGTCGAACGGCCTTCAAGGCGTCGCGCCCCGTGACCCGCGGGCGCGACCCGGTCCGGATCGCCCGGACGAAGTCTTCCAGCTCGAGCGCAAGTGGTTCCCGCCCTTCACCTTGAAACGAGTCGACTTCGAGAATCGTCCCGAAGATCCGCTCTTTCACGGCGCTGGGTTGCGAGAGGTCGAGACCGTCGATATCAACCCGACCGTTCCGAAGCTCTTCCGAGGGCCGGACGATCGTGCCTTGCTTGGTTGCAAAGTCAAGCGTGACATAGCCTTCAGCGCCGTAAAGCCGCATTTTCCGGATCGCCTGAAAGCTGGCGCGGCTGGCGGTCAGATTGGCGACGCATCCATCCTCGAATTCGATCCGGGCGTTGGCGATATCCTCGTGGCCGCCAAACAGACCCACGCCGACGGCGGCGACCGACTTGACGGGCGAGTCGACCAGGCTGAGCAAAAGATCGATATCGTGGATCATCAGGTCGAGGACGACACCGATGTCCGTCGAACGAAACGTGTACGTCCCTAACCGCTCGGCCGTGATGTACTTGGGTCGAAAGTCGATCCCCGACAAGCTGTCCAGCGCCGGGTTGAACCGTTCAATGTGGCCAACTTGAAGGAGGGTCGAATTCGCGTCGGCCAGGGCGACGATTTCCTCGGCCTCGAAGAGGGTGGTCGCCAGCGGCTTTTCGACGAGGGTCGGAATTCCGCGTTCGAGGAAAGCGCCGGCGACCTCGCGATGGGCAAAGGTTGGCACGGCCACGGAGACGGCGTCAACCTGGTCCAGCAGGTCACGATAATCGGTGTAGGGGCGAGACCCGCAGGCTTCGGCGACCATTCGGGCCTGTTCGAGCCGACCGTCGACGACGCCGACGAGTTCCACGTCGGTCATCGAGGCCAGGATTCTCGCGTGATGACGACCGAGATGGCCGACCCCGACAACACCGACCTTGAGCCTGCTCATGACTTTCTCCAGCGTTCGCGAGCCCGTCCATGCTTGCCGGCATGCTGCGCCTCGACGTATTCGAGGAGCCGCTGGACCTCGGGCAAGAGATGTCCGTGCGATTCGAGGATCTCGGTCGCTTGTTTGGCGTTCATCTTGGCCCGGTAGATCAGGCGATGGGCCTCATGAAGGGCGTCGATCGCTTCGGAGCTGATCCCGTTTCGCTTCAGGCCAACCACGTTGATGCAGCGAACCTTGGAGGGGTTCCCATCAACGAGCATGTAACGGGGGACGTCGTGAATGATCCGCGACTGGCCCCCGACGAAGCTGAATCCGCCGATCGTCGCGTAGTGATGGACGGCGACGCCGCCGCTGATGCTCGCGTTCGACTCGACGTGGACGTGGCCGCCCAGCATCGTACCGTTGGCGATTGTGATCCGGTCGCCCAGCTTGCAGTCATGGGCGACGTGCGAGGTCGCCATCAGAAAATTATGGCTGCCGATCCGGGTGATCCCGTCTTCTTTCTCGGTGGCCCGAT
>JAJYCH010000082.1 GCA_021778575.1 Planctomycetota bacterium | reverse complement strand
CGGCGAACTGCTGGGCGACGCCATCAATGGCGAAGTCGATACTGACGCCCGGCGGCCCGCTATTGTCGATCGTGATTGTGATTGGGGTCGGTGTCGGGCTCATGGTCGTGGTCGTTGGGTAGGTGCTCGATGGTCCCGGGGTCAAGGTCGGGGGCGCGACATCCTGCGTGGGGAAGTGAGATTCGGTCGGCTGCGTCATCTGGGCGATGACGGAGCAGGTCGCGGGATCGGTCCGGATCGGGAGCGGGTAGAAGCAGGGGTATTCGAGTGAATTCCACCGAATCAACCATTCGTCCATCCTGATGCGAGTCATGACGTTGTCGATCCGACGTTTGTCACGTTCCACTGCGGCGGCGTTTCCCCGCTCGGCATCGTGCCTGAGCTTTGCTTGAAGAAACTGGAGGCGACGTTCGGCCAGCCTCTGGTTCACGATGTCATACTGAACCCCGGTGATTATGTTGTTCACCAAGCCACCGGGTTCTCGGGGCGCTCTCGGGTCGATGCTGACTTGCGCGTCGACCGCTCTTGTCGAGAGCAGGGCAACCAGAACGGCCCCCAGAGCAATCGAGCCTCGGTATTGAATCCTGGACATGCTTTCCTCCGAAATCGAGTCCATTCGAAATCTTCGAGAGGTTCCTGCCTCACGAATGGGGAGGGTAGGCAGAAAAGGGAGACCTTCAGGGTTCTGTAGAGACCCAGAATTCCGCGTTTCCCATTTAGTCATCGACTATCCGTGGACGAAAGTCTTGCCTCTCCGTGAGCTGGGCGTCGTGGCGGTCTAATCCTGGGCACTCCTGATCCGTTCGACGACGGCGATGATCCGGGCGAGCGCCTCCTCGACCTCGTTTTCGGTGGTCCTGGCTCCCAGGCTCATCCTCACGGAAGCTCGGAGGCGGTCTTCGGGGATCTTCATGGCCTTCAGGGTCGGCGAGGGTTCTGTGGCTCCGCTGGCGCAGGCGGAGCCAAGCGAGACGGCCACTCCCGCCAGGTCGAGCTGCATCAGTAAGGCGTCGCCGTCGAGACCGGGGAAGCTGATGTTGAGGGTTTGCGGGAGCCGGTTGCCTGGATCGCTCGGACCGTTGCGGATGGCTCGATCAGCTCCCAATGCTTCGCTCAATCCCGATTCGAGTCGATCGGTTAATTTTGCCCATCTTGCCGATCTTTCTTTGGCTTCGTTTTCCCATCGTTCGAGCGCTCTGGCCATCCCAACCGTCAGGGCCACGGCGGGGGTTCCGGGGCGCCGACCGTTTTGCTGGCCGCCGCCGAAGTTTCGAGGGCTCAATTTCACCCCCTTGCGGACCAGGAGGAGCCCGATCCCCCCTGGACCGTGAAACTTGTGGCCGCTGGCGGCGAGCGTCGCCACGCCAAGATCTCGGAAATTCACCGGTATCCGGCCGACCGCCTGAACGGCGTCGGTGTGGACCGGAACTCCTTGTAGATTCGCCAGTTTCGCCAGTTCGCCGACCTGCTGGATCGCGCCGGTTTCATTGTTGGCGAGCATCAAGGTCAGCAGCTTCGTCTCGGGCCGGATCAAGGCGGCCATCGCCGCCACATCCACCCGGCCATCGGTTTCGACCGGGGCCTGGTCGATAGCGACTCCCTCCGTTGCCAACCTTCCCACCACTTCGGCGACGGCGGGATGTTCGATCGGGCTGGTCACGATCTGAATGCCAGTTGAGTCCCGAGCCCTCAGTCCTGAGTCCTCCCCCAGAACTCCGAAGATGGCCAGGTTATTGGCCTCGGTCCCGCCCGAGGTGAAGACCACCTCGTCGGGCGAGGCTCCGAGAATCCGGGCGATCGACTCGCGCGACTGTTCCAGGGCTCGGCGGGCGCCTCGGCCGAGCGCGTGGCGGCTCTCGGGATTGCCGCCGCTCAGCCAGTGTGGGCGCATCGCCTCGAAGACTTCGGGGTCGAGCGGGGTCGTCGCATTCTGGTCGAGGTCGATCGAAGGCATCAGTGGCGCGGCCTATCATCCCAGGCAGCGGAGAGTCAGCAGCAGGCCGACCAAAAAGAGCGGCACGCCGAGGATCAGCGACGGGCCAGCACCGATCGCCACGCCCAGAACCATGAGCGCGAACCCCAAGACCAGGCCAGTGGCTCGACTGAGGAAGTCGAGAACCCAGACCACGATCCGGATCGGCAGGGTGAGGATGTTCCAGATCACTCCGAGCATGAAATTCAGCCTAGCATGACCGAGGCCCCTCGGGGAAGCGGGAGGCCCAGGCCCTTGTGTCCGGTTGACCTTGCCAAAGGGGGGGGACTCCGGTCCAATGCGACGTCCCTTCGCATTAGGAGATTCGACGACTCCGGCGTGGTCTTGTGAACAAACTCGGAATAATCCGTCCGAATTTGTCGGAGACTTGACCGGGCCAGGGGATGAGCACGCAAGCAAGGAGGCTGTCATCATGGTGCGCCGCGGAGTATTTGCCCTTGTGCTGGTTGGAGCCGCGTTCGGTGGTGGAGCGGTCATGAACGGGCCGGGACTGGCCTGGATTCAGCGGAATTTCGCCGCTGGGCGGTCGATCATCGTGGACGATAAGTCGAGTCACGAGCCGCCTGGGTCGGCAAAGGTCCGGCAGTTTCCCACGGCCAATACCACGCCGAACCTGGTCCCGCCGTCGTTCACGGCGGCTCCCGAGGAGAAAAAAGGGGCGAAGTCGATCGCCGAGCTGGCGCAGGCCGATCCTCCCTTGCTTCCCGAGTCCCCCTCGACCCCCTCGGCGGCTTTGGCACCGTTGCCGGCCCCCACTCCGCCCGAACCCGCCAGCTTGCCGTCGCTCGATACGGTCACGCAACTGGCCTCGCTCGAACGTCCCGCGCCGGCGACGCCGACAGCGCCGTCCACTTCTCCTACCGGGCAGGACTGGTCCGCGCTCCGCAAGAAAATGAAGGCGCTGGGAGTGGCCCGCTATACCATTGAAGGGGACGCCGATGGCCATGCCCGGTTTTCGTGCGTCATTCCCGTCGAGGGGCTGAAAGCCGTTGGGCACCACTTCGAGGCCGAAGCCGACGACGAGTACCAGGCCGCCGAATCGGCCCTCAAGCGAGTGGCGCTCTGGAAAGCGACCCAGGCCCAGGATTGAGGGGCAAGACTTCGCGGCGAGCCTCGCGCAAGTCATCCTGAGTCCTTGAGACTCCTCGGGTCGTTCGGCTAAGATAGCGCGGCTGGTTCCCCCCTCTTCGACCTTTTCGACTCGGCAATCTGGACTGCATCAGAAAGGGGCCGCGCATGGCCGACGATTCAGCGTCAAGGCTCTTGCTGATCGTCACGGGAAGTTCGCTCCGCGCCGAGGAACTCGACCGGCCGCTGGCGTATTATCTCCAGCAGCAAGTCAATCGTGCCGCGCGACGGCTCGACCTGAGGTTCGAGATCCGGGTGATCGCCGACTTCCGCTGGCTCAACGAGGAAGACCTCCAGGAGATTCCCACGATCTCCATCGGCGGCCCCGGGGTCAACGAACTGGCGAAGGTCTGGATCAAGGCGGTCCCGTTCTCGCTTGCCGTCGACGAACAATACTGCATTCAGATGGACCCGGACCTGACCATGCCCCGGGCCAGTCTCTGGGGGATGGACAACCCGACGACCCAGATCGCCGTCTCGGTCTTCATCGATCGCTTCTTACCCCGCTTCCTCGAAACCGCCTCGGCGTACATCCCGGATATCGTCGACCCGGAAGATAGCGACGATTGAGGGGTTCTCGACGCGTGAAACAGGTCTGAACGGACCAGCCCTTGCGCGATCCGATGCCGAGCTTGGCCTTGACTCTTTCATCAAATTTTGTGATTGAGTCGTCCGTGAACTAAGGAAAGTAAAGGACGGTCGGCGCGACTTGATCCTGAGGATCGGGTTGCGTCGGACTCGTCTCGCGATGACCGCGAGACGTCCTCGGGGCGGCGACTTGCCCCGCGGTCGGCGCGGGTCCGTAGGTACGCTTCGTCCACGTGAGGGCGAGGCGGCGGTCCAGCGCCCCACACCATGGATGGAGGGCGAGGTCGCCCATGTCTCATCGACACTTGCGCGCAGGTTTCCGCGCCCGGCCACTTGCCGTGGCCCTCCTCCCGATTGTCGTCCTGGTTTCCGCCACCGCCCTGGCGCTGGCGGGCGCCCCCGCTCAACCTGTCGTCGCCGGCCGCCTGACGGTCGTCGAACGTGCCCTGGCGCAGGACCAGGGGGACTGGCAGGTCGATTATTGCCTGAGAAATGACCGGTCGAATCCGCTGGTGCTCGCGCCGGCCGAGATCGTCGCGAAGATCGAGGGCTGGCTCTCGAATTCGCGAGTCGCCGTCCACGCCAACCCTCGACGGTCCGAAACGCTGATCGACGGCAAGGCCGGATCAATGGCGATCGCCGAGGTGATTCCCTCGCCCGATGACCTGCTTCGCTGCCGAGAGCGGGCGATGATCCGGGTCTGGGCCGATACCGCCAAGCCGGCGGCTCCGGTTCGAGGAGCCGACCCCGAACCGCTCACGACCGTCACGGTCGAGCCCGGCGGACTCCTCCGCGTCCGGATTCGCCTGGAACACCAGCATTGCCTCTACGGCGATTACGACCCCCTGCTCGGCCGTCGCGACCTCGAACTTCGGCTCGGAGCCGAGACCATTCGCGACGCCTTGCCGCTCGACCGCGAGCAATACATGGCTCAACCGAAGGACACCTGGCCCGAACCCGCCGAGGATCACAAAGACAATCGTCACTTCATGTCGGCCCCCGATAGCTTGCTGCTCGAAGCCGGTGTGCCGGGGAACACGTATTTCCGGTTCCCCGAGCGCAAGGTGCGTTACTCAAGCCGGATGAGACTGAAGTTCTGGTACTGGGTCGCCCCCGGGACCGAGGGGGAATTCAAGGCCAGGGTCATCCAGTACCGCGAGAGCCCGAACGCCTGGAAAGTGCTCTCCGACGGCGGCTCTGAGCACACCTTGAAGACCACCGGCCGCTGGGCAAAGTTCGAGAAAGTGCTCAAAACCGAATCCGAAGCGACAACCCTGGCACTGGAATTTCGGATCGCCAACGCCGAGGTCGGAGAGGTCTGGATCGACGACGTGACGCTCGAACCAATCGAAGGCGCAGTCGGCGGGCCTTGAGCGTTCAGTGATCCGACCACCCGTCGATTTTGGGATGTGAGGGCGAGACCTGATTCTTGCCCTCACTCCGTTTGATTGGAGTTGTCAACCTGCCTGCACCGTTTGCTCGATCGCGTAGTAAACGAAATCGGTGACCGGGGCTTCGACGCCAAGCCTCGCGAGCTTTGAGGCGACTTGCCCTCGGTGATAAGAGGCGTGGTTGACCACGTGGCGGAGGGCGGCCCAGAGCGGCGCGGTTGCCGTTTCCCCTTTGAGATTCTTGTAGGTGAAGGGAGCGGCCAGGCGTTCGGAGGTGAGGTTGCGGACCAGTTGATCGAAGGCGTCGTGATTGGCTTCGGAGAGCTTGGCGGTGGCTTCGATTGTCAGGAGTTCGGACTCGGGGATGAAGCCGGTCGTTGGTAGTTCCCGAAACCGGCGCGACCACAGTTCAGTCGCGGCGACGATGTGGACCACCGTTGACCGGAGCGACGCCCAGCCGGGAATGATTTCCTCGCCGTAACGCTCAACCGGAACTTTCCGGCAGGCTTCGAACATCCGGGTGCTGGCCCAGCGGTCGTAGGCGAACAGGGTGGGAAGGTCGTCGGTCATGGTTGGGGGTTCCGGGAAAGGTCTCGAAAAAATGCTCGGTTTGACGCTGGCCTTGATGGCATTGGCGTTTCGGGCTAGTCTGTCGCGCCTCGCGATGAAGGACATCGACGATGGCGAGTCGGTTCGGGGCGGGCGACGCATGGAGGCGGCCAGCTTAACGATCGGTCGGCAGAGGGCCTCGCGCCGAGGGGCGCAAGCGGGCTTCGCGCGCCCAGGATTCGGCGAGCCAGGTCAGGCCGACGCTCTGACAGAGGGCGGCCAGGTCGAGGCTCGAACGCGGGTCGTCGAGTTTCGCCAGGTCGCCGGTCAGTCGAGGAGCGAGCGTCGCCGGGGCGAGCCGTTCGCGGAGTCGAGCGACGATATTGGCTTCGTTTCGCGATTCGGTCTCGCGACCAAGGGCTCGATACGCTCGGGCCAGGCCATAATGCGACGTCCAGTCGTGCGGGATCTCGTTCAGCGCCTCGGTGTAAGCGACCACCGCTTGCTCGGGCTGATGGTCGTATTCGAGATCCCAGCGTGCCCGGAGCCGGAAGTAGCGAGCGTCCCGGCTGGCTTCGGGCCAGGCGGCAAGGACCGTTCGACCTTTCTCGGGCTCGCCCGCGTCGGCCAGGGCGACCAGCAAGGTCTCCCGGGCGGCGATCTGGTTGGGGTCTCGGTCGAGGATCGCTGTCAATTCGCGGATTCGCGTGGCTCGGTCGGGGTCGCCGGGATGCGGGTTGGCGGCGACCCGGTCGAGCCAGGCCACCCGGGCGTCAAAGTCGTTGGGGTCGGCCTTGATCCAGCGGTCGAGCCGTTCGCGAGCCTCGTCGTCGGGCAGTTCGGCAAGTGCGGCGAGCGTCGCGGACGCCAGGATCGGCCGGAATTCGGCCGGGGCGACGCTCGTCTCGGCCCGCCGAAGGAGCTTCAAGGCTTCGACCGGCTGGTCGAGGACTCGGAACCGATCGAGCCGGGCTCGCCAGGCTTCGGCGCGACCGGGGTCGGCGGTCGAGGCTCGTTCGAGCGCCCGGTCGGCGTCGGCACCTCGGTCGATCGCCAGTTCGGCGCTGGCTTCGGCCAGAAGCGTCCGGGCGTTCGCGGCTCGGGTCTGATTGATCCGGTTCCAGAGAGTCGCGGCGCTTGGCCAGTCTCGAGCCAGAGTCGCGGCCTCGGCGGCGTCGAGGAGCCTCCGAGGGCGATCGCGTTCCCAGACAATCCCGCCGATCACCACCACCACCCCGAGGGCCGTCAGGCCGATCACCGCGACGATTCGTCGAGCCGGAACAGAGCCCGGGGCGAGGATCTTCACGGACTTGCGGCCATCGGTTCGGTTCGAGGATCGGGGGGGTCGGCGGGCAGGCATGGCGAGATCCGCAAGGACTTGGGCGCTGGCTCGGTTTCGATTATCCCCTCTGTCGTAACGGTTTTGGGAGTCCCCACGCAAGGGCTCCGAGGTCGCTGGCCCGGTTGTCGCTCCGCCGCTTTGAAGGAGATTCCTCGATGCTGAACCCCGAAGTCGGTGACCCGGCCCCAACCACAACCCGTATCCAGATCCGCCGGACCTGGCTCCTGTTCGGCCTGGCGGCGACGATCCTCGGGTTCTCGGTCGCCCCGCTGCTGAACGACTCGTTGAACCGAGGTAACAAGGACTACACGCTCTGGTATTACGTCGGGCGCGCGGTCTCGCAAGGGACCGAGATCTATCCGAAGGATGGCCGGGTCTTCCCGTTCATGTATCCCCCCTCGGCCGCCGCCATGCTGGCGCTTGCCAGCCAGCTTGGCCCGAGGGCGTTCGTCCTCCTGCTGGTCGTCTTGAACTCGCTATCGTGGGTCGTGGCGATCGTGCTCTCGGTCTACCTGGCAACCGGAAAATGGCGCTGGCAACGGCTGACTCTCTATCTCGTGCCATCGCTGGCGGTCGTCGCTTATATCCACGATACGTACTTGCTTGGTCAGCCGAACCTGGGTCTTCTGGCGTGCATGCTCGGTGCCTTCGCGTGCCTGAACGCCCGCCGGTTTCACCTGGCCGGAAGCCTGGTCGCTCTGGCGGCAGCGGTCAAGGCGTTCCCGTTCATGGCGATCGCTTATCTTGTTTATCGCCGGTTCTGGAAAGCGACGGCGGCGATGCTCGTGGCGCTGACCCTGGCAATGATCGCGCTGCCGATGCCGTTCCGAGGCGTGCAAGGGGCCTTTGAAGATGTCGGGACCTGGACGCAAGGGATGGTGCTCCGCTACGATTCGGGAAGCATCGCCCAGCGCCCCGAACGCGGGTTCGGGCACAAGAATCAGTCGATCATGGCGCTGGCCAACCGCTTGCTTCGAGCGATTCCAGCCGATGGCGAGGCTCACGACGGCTGGCGGGTCAACGTGCTCTCGCTCGACTTCGCGACCGTCAACAAGATCATTCTGGCCTCGGCACTGGTGCTGGGATTGCTGTACATCGGCCTGATGCCCCGCAAGGCCAACCGGAATCGGATCACGTCGAGTCTCGAATACGCGCTCCTGGTTCTGTTGATTTTGATGTTCTCGCCTCTTTCATTCAACTACTTTTATGTCTGGTTGCTCTATCCGTTGACGCTGGCGCTCCACCTGGGTTACGAAGCTCCGGGTCGGTCGGCGGTTCGACGGGTGATGCTCGGCTCCGTGGTCGGTTCGATCGGGTTGCTGAGTCTTTCGCTGGTCGAGTCGCGGACAGCCGCGGGCTATGGGAACTCGTTCTTCGCCGCCGTGGTCTTGCTGGTCGCCCTGGGCTGGCGGCTGGGGTCCGAGCCCGGTGCCGAATCGCCCATCCAGATATTGGGACGGTGGATTTTTGGGTCTGCGGGTCAGGCGAACACGTCGGCCCGGACCTCGATCCCCGCGCCGCATCGGACGACGGCGGTCGACCCTCGGGAATCGGTCTCGACCAACGAGGCGGGCGTTGCGCACTGGGAAATTTGATGGGCCTGGGTCGTGAATTCCTGTCGCCGATCAGTCCCGGATTTCGATTGTTCCAGGGGGCCGCTCGATTGGCGTTTTTCCCTGTAAAAGCTGCCAGAACGACCACGGAACCATCGCGCGGAAGATTCGAGACGTGAACGTCCGAGAAATATTTTCTCGGAGCCCCTCGCGACTTTCGCGATGATTCGGCGAAAACCGGTTCGATGGTCGATAAAAAATCTCTGATCGCAAGATTTTGGTAGACGCGCGGCATGAGGACTGCATAATCGACACGAAGTCGAGTCAAATCATCCTCGAAAGGCTGATCCCATCAGACTTGACTTCTATCTCTCTCTTCTCATCCGACGCGAAAGGACAGGTTTTATGCTCCCCAACGTCGCGATCATTTCTCGACCCGCTGGTCCGCGAATCTCGCACGCGGGTGACCCGTCGTTCTCCACGTCCGATCAGGCCGGCGCTCGCCGAAGGTTCGAGCTGGCCGCCGAAGCTCGTCGTCTCGCCCGTCGCCGGATGATAGCCGAGGCCGTCGCACTCCGCTCACGCGAGAACGACCGAGGTCTCGACAACGGCGCATCGGTCCAGCTTCTTCAGCGAACCAAACGCAAGGCCAACCGCGTCGGTTTGAATTTCCACCAGACCATCGAGGCCCTCTGGGCCGCCGGCGGTTTCGACGAAGCCCTGGCCATTTTCCGCGAGCATAAACGTGAACATGCTCGCCGACTTTCACGATTCGCCGGCACGAATTGATGCGTGTCCGGTGGCCCTTGCTGGGCCTGCTGCTGATTGGCTCGCTGCCGGGTCCGGGTTGTCTCGCGACCCGGCGGAGCGTCAATCTTGACACGTTGAATCCACCCTATCGAATCGAGAACCGATCACCGCGAAATCCCGCCGAGAACCGCCCGGACGTCAAGGTCGTGACAGACCGCGTGGTCGCCCAGGGATCGAAGGATGAGCAAGCCATCACTCGATGGTTGCAAGCTCACGAAACCGGCTGGCGGCTCGATTTCAATTCCTACGTGCCCGGCCAACAGATCAAGGGCGACCGATTCGAGCTGAACTTCGTCGGGCCGATATGCGTGATGAACTACGCCGCCGAGGGCAAGGGCGACCGCTGGGTCCAGGTTTCCCGGACGGTCGAAGAGTCCGACGCCTTGCCGGAACTCTTCGATCGGTAGCCTCGCTTAACCCGCCGTGGGCGAGGCTTTTTGCTTCCTCGTCCGCTTGACGGTGACGTGCGGATCGTCCGAACCTTCGAGCGGTTGGCCGGGCTGAGCCGCTTCGAGCCGGACTCGCGCCCGATCGGCGTAGTCGGGCGAGATCTCGAAGCCGAGGTAGCGCCGCTCCAACTTCTTGGCGACGGTCAACGTCGTGCCGCTACCGGCGAACGGGTCGAGCACCAGGTCGCCGGGGTTCGAGCAGGCCCGGACGATCCGCCCGAGAAGCTGTTCGGGCATCTGGCAACCGTGCCAGCCGGCGCGTTCCTTGAACGTCCCGCAGACCCGCGGAACGTACCAGGTATCCCCTTCGGCCGCGAAGCCCTCGGGAACATCCTGCGGACGTAAGATCCACGTATCGTCGGGAAGCCGCCCTTTGGGATTGGCTCGAAGGTCGGCGTAGATGAGCTGGCGGGCCGAAGGAACCCGGACCGCGTCGAGATTGAAGGTGAAGGTCGTGGGATCTTTCACGAAATAAAGTAAGTGCGCATGGCTCCGACTGAATTTATACTTGCAGTTCACCCCGAACGTGTAATACCAGATCACCCAGCTTCGGGGTGACAGGCCAAGTTCCCGATGGACGATCATCTTCAGCTCGGCGGCGAATTCGTCGCCGATGGCCAGCCAGAACGATCCGTCGGGCTTGAGCACTCGCGCGACCTCACGCGTCCAGGTTCGCGTCCAGTCCAGATAAGCGTCAGCCTCTCGCTTATCGTCATAAATGTCGTATTTGTAGCCAATGTTGAATGGCGGATCGGCGAACGCCAGGTCGACCGTCCCGTCCGCCACGCTCCGAAGTTGCTCGACGCAGTCTCCCAGGATGAGGCCATTGGCCACCTTGCCAGATTGGTGATTCTTCATCGGATCATCCTAGGGTGTTTCTCTGATGGCGGCGTCTCGTTCATCTATTATACATGGTGAACCGCGAAATTCTTTTTGCTGATCCCTTGACGGGCTCCGACACGATGTCGTAGATTGACGCCAACGACACCGTGTCGGAGAAGATTTGCGGACGGGAGGGAG
>JAJYCH010000081.1 GCA_021778575.1 Planctomycetota bacterium | reverse complement strand
CACATTCGCGTCGAACTGAGCCTCGCGCGCCCATTCTTCAACCTCACCGACGGGAATACCCGCCGTGATGAAGTCGATCGACTTCGCCTTCTCCGTCGTCTCGGCTGAAGTGGCTGGGCGCACGCGCGTCGGCGGACCAAACGGATCCTGACCACAACCCGACAGGCCGGCCAAAGAGAGAACCAGGCCGACCGTGATCCTTTTGCTCCAGAGACGCATCACCATCCAACCTCCCACCGGGACCACGAACCAGGACCGCAAGCGAAATTTCCGAATTTATGTCATCGTAACCAATCCCTCCTCAAACAGCCAAGCGCCCTGGTTTCTCGACAGAGACACGTTGTCGATCGGCGACGGATTCTCCAGAAAGTGACACTTGAGGATCGATTTTCGACGAGTCGAGAATTGTTGGACGTGGGCGTGTCACAAGTCCGGAAGGCTGGCGTAGGGCATCTTCAGGGAACGTTCTGCGTTCCCGGCAAAGTCCCCGCTCGCAAATTCCGAAGTGCAGGGTTCCGACCTCGATGCCGTGGCCGGATAAGACCGATCAGCGACCTAGCTGAAAGACACGTCCGTGAACTACACTTCCACACGCAATCAGTCCTTCACTCTTCACTACTCGTTCGTGGTGTCGCATGCCCTTTCGGACCTCAAGTGTCGATCCTGTAAAGGGCTGATCGACACCCATCAGCCCGACCCCGCGCAGCCGGACCGGATACTGGGGACCTGTCCCAAGTGTGGTTGCTGGTTCCTGATCGAAGCGCATCGCGACGGGGAAAGGACGATGGTCCTGCAACTTCCCGATCCGAATGAGATCCCGCATCCAATCGATCAGCGTTCCCGGAATTGAGAATGGCTGGATCAATTATTTGCGGCGACCCTTCCCTTTCTTCCGTGCCTTGGTCGGCTTGGAAGCCGGTCGTGTTCGGGGCGAGGGGCGATCAGTACCCGGCTCGCGGCTGGGGCGGGGCTTGCGGGGAACTTCAGCCGGTTCGGCGGGCGGGAGGGCGCCCAGGATCAGGTCGAGTTCGCGACGATCAATATCGACGCGGGCGATCGTGACCTCGATTCGGTCTCCCAACCGGTACTGCTTGCCGCCACGCCGGCCGATCAGCGAATGGGTCGCTTTTTCGAGATAATAGTAATCATCCCCGAGCGCCGTGATGTGGACCAGCCCCTCGGCCGGGATCTCGATGAGTCGGCAGAAGAAGCCAAAATCCTCGACTCCAACGATCACGGCGTGATAGACCTCGCCGATATGGCCCGAAAGATAAGTCAAGAGTTTGATCTTGATCAGCTCACGCTCGGCGGTCTCGGCTCGCCGTTCGGTCATCGTGCAATGTTCGGCCAGGCTGGCCAGTTCGTCGAAATTCGACTTCGGCTTCTTCCCGGCCAGCAACGCCGTGAGCTGGCGATGGACCTGGAGGTCGGGATAGCGCCGGATCGGCGAGGTGAAGTGGCAGTAATCCTCGCTGGCCAGAGCGTAATGCCCTTCTTGCTCGGGCGTGTAAACCGCCTGCTTGAGGCTCCGGAGCAACCCGAAGTGAACGGCGTAGGCCTCGGGCTTGTTGGCGGCCTCGGCCAGCACTCGCTGCAGCTCGAACCGGCTCAGATAGTCTTCGATCTCGATTCCCAGACTGCGCGCGAACTCGGCGAAGTCCTTGAGCTTGCGCGGTTCGGGATCGGGATGGACCCGTCGGAGGAAGCCGGCCTTGGCCTCGGTCAGATACGAAGCGACTGCCTCGTTGGCGGCGAGCATGAACTCCTCGATGATCTGGTGGCTCACGTCATTGGACGCCAGGTGAGCCCCCGTGACCTCGCCTTGATCGCCCAGGTCAATTTCAACCTCGGGCATGCTCAGCTCCAGCGCCCCGCGCTGGAACCGGCGACGGCGGAGGATCATCGCCAGTTCGAGCATCCGCGCGATCATCGCGCGGACCTCGGGATAGAGGCTCTGGGCAAGTTCGCCGTCGGGATGTTCGATGACCTCGAACACCTCTTCGTAAGCGAATCGACGGTCGACCTTGATCGCGGTCCGAGCGAACCGGCGGTCGGTCCGGACCCCGTCCTCGTTGAATTCCATGAAGGCGCTGACGGTGTACCGGGTATGCCCCGCCTGGAGGCTGGCCAGACTGTTGGAGATCACCTCGGGGAGCATCGGGATCACCCGATCGGGCAGGTAAACGCTGGTCCCGCGCCGGCGAGCCGTGTCGTCGAGCGGCGAACCGACCCGAACAAAGTGCGAGACATCGGCGATATGCACGCCGAGGCTCCAGTACCCCTTGTCGTCGCGAGTCAGGGTAATCGCGTCGTCGAAGTCGCGAGCGGTGGCCGGGTCGATGGTGATGGTCAACTGGTCGCGGAGGTCCTCGCGATCGCCGATGATTTCCTCGTCGAACGCCTTGGCCTGAGCCCGAGCTTCTTCGAGCGTGTCGTCGTCGAAGACGTCGGGGATGCCCATCCCTCGGATGATGGCGATGGTCTCGACTTTCGGCTGGCCTCGGGGTCCGAAGACCTCGGTGATGACCCCTTCCCCTTCGCGATAAGGCGTGGGATAGCGGGCCATTTCGAGAGCGACCTTGTCGCCCGGCTTGGCCCCTTTGGCACCCGGGTCGCCGACGTAGACCGGGTCGGCGAAGGTCTTGCCATCGATATGGACATAACCCGCCGCGTTCTTCTCGAAATAGTGGCCGACGAACAGGCCGGAGGCCCGGTTCGTGACCTGTACGATCTTGCCTTCGGGATTGAAGCCCGGCCCCTTGGCCTTCTTGACGATCTTGACGACGACCTCGTCGCCGGTGGAGGCGTCGCGCCCGGCATCGACGGGAATGAAGATCTGTTCCGACTTCTCGGTCGACTTGCTGGGTCTGACGAAGCCGAAGCCTTTCGAGCTGCGCCGGAAGGTCCCGGTGATGGTCGGCCAGGTCGACCCGGTCTGGACCTTGCGGACCTGCTTGCTCTTGTTCAGTTCGAGCTTGCCCGCCTTGATCAGCCCCTTCATCATCATCCGGAACGCCGGATAGTCGTCGTTATTCACGCCAAAGCGCTTGGCAAGAGTTTTGACGCTGATGGGAACATAATCGGGCTCGGAGATTAATGACAGGAGTCTGGCGACGTGGTCATCCATGAGCAGCACTCTCGCCTTGTTGATTCAACTTGTCCCTGGAATCCAGCGGAATCGTTTGATTTCACTCGCTCAAGAGGCTTCCGCTTCGATCATGTCACGAATATAACTCTTCAAGACACCAATTCTGGAAAGCATCGACTTTGACGAGAGTTGATCTCGGAGCCATCTCCTGAACTCCTCGTCGTTCGCGATCGTCACTTTCGGCCCAAATCCGGCCCCGCCATCTCCAGGAGGATAAGCCAAGATCGGATAAACACTGTCGATATCCTTGAATGGCGAGTATTCAATCATGATGACAGCAACCATGAGGTCCACCCGACTCGCCTTCAAATACATGATGTGATGCGCCGTGTCTTTCTCGATAACCAGCCGAACGACCCCCTCAATGTCGCCATTGGTCTTCCTGACCAGAAACTCTGCTTGCTCCTTGAGAAGTGCGACTGGCGCGGGGTCGTTGACACCGGGAAAGTCGGACGGCCAGAGATCTTCTCTCGCTTCAATCATGATCGGCCTCCGACGGGAGATCTACATCGAAGAGGATTGGCAGGTGATCCGAAACCTCTATCTTCCAATGAGCCTTGGTTTCACGGATGAGAAAGCTGGGTTCATTCAAGCCAGGAATTGCAGTCAGAATCCGGAATCTCGAATCCGGAAAGTAGTCAAGAAGATCGTGGCCAACCAGCACCTGATCCACATAATTCCAGAAGATATTGAATTCGCGCTGCTGCCTCCAGTAGTAGGTTCCAGGAGCACCGTCGAGTATATCAGAACCGAGCCGCTTCCAGATCGGATTGTAGAAGCGTGAGGAGCGGTCGTTTTGCGACAGAGCATTCTTCTGGACAAGCCTCTTGGTCATCATCCCACCGAAGCCTTCTGGGGAGATCATGCCGTCATCAAAGGGGTTCAGATTGAAATCGCCAACAATGATCGAACGCGAATGACGACGCTCCCTTTGAAACAGACGCACAGATCGCGAGAGTTCTGTCGCGATTGTTTTTCGCTCGGCACGTTCACGATAAAGTCCGGAATCCAGATGAACCACTCCCAAAATCATCTCCGGATGGCCTGGAGGGTGGAAGATCATGAGCCGAAGCTTGTCGTGAACGCGAATCTGAGAGAAGACTTTGTCGGAATAACCTGCGAAGATCTGGAATCGCTGATCTGATGAAGGAAGCCACTGGTACGGTCTACCTGATGACGATAGCCGGTCACTCAGCCGATTCGGTTCGCAAGACGACTCGGCGAGCAAGACCACATCAACAACTTCATGGTGAATCAGTCGGGCGAGAATTTCTTCCTTGTCAGGAAGTTTGCAGCGATAATTCCAGAATAAGAATCGCGGCATGGAATTGAAACATTTCTCTGCGGATTGAACTTGGCCTATTCCTTCGTCCCATCCCCACTCTCCGCCTCGGCCCCCTGCCCTCCTTTGAACAATCGGCGATTCATGCTCGGGTTGTAGGGGGTCCAGATCGTGTCCTTGCAGGGGTCGTCGCGGATCTCGCGAGTGAACGCGTGGATCTTGGCGTCGAGATTATCGAGATAGTGCAGCGCGACGGCCTCGGGGGTCATCGGGAGCTTCACGCTACCGAATTCGGGCGTGCCGTGGTGGCTGACGATCATGTGCTTGAGCCGCAGCAGCAACTCCTGAGGAAATGGCTCGCCGGTCAGGTCGGCGGTCTGCTCGACCTTGTCGCGGAGCATCTCCACGCCCATCACCAGATGGCCGACAAGCTGGCCTTCATCGGTGTAGCCATAAGCTCGGTCGTAGCTCAACTCGGTGATTTTGCCCACGTCGTGAAGAAAGATCCCCATCAGGAGCAGGTCGCGATCGACGTCGGGATAGAGATCGCTGATCTTGTCGGCGACGTTCATCATCGTCACCACGTGTTCCAGCAACCCGGCTTGATACGCGTGGTGGTTCTTGATCCCGGCGGGGGCAGTGGTGAAGCGCTGGACGAACCCTTCATCGATCAAGAAACACTCGGCCAGAGCGCGGAGATTTGGGTTTTGCAGGCCGAAGAGGATCTCGCGGAGCCGGGCGGTGAGCTTGGCGACGTTCTGCGAGCTTTGCGGCAGGAAATCCTCGGGTTCGATGCTCTCGCGCGAGATCCCTTCAATATGCGAAAGGATGATCTGCAAGGCCCCTTGAAAGACCTGAATCTTCCCTTTGACATGCAGGAAGTCGCCGGGCTCGAAGGTTCGGGCCAGCCCTTCGCTGGCGTTCCAGAGTCGGGCTCCCATGGTTCCCGACTTGTCGCGAAGTTCGAGCTGAAGGTAAAGGTTACCCTGGCGGTTCGCTCGGAGCTGTTTGTCGGCGACGAGATAGACCTCGTCCACGGCGTCCCCGTTGGCGAGCTGATTGACGAAACGACGGGTCATTCGTGAGGGCCAATCCGTTGCGGGTCGAAAAAGAGAGTGGAATCGGGCGGGCTGGCCCACGAGGTCCGATTGTAGGCCCCCCCGGACGACCCGGTCAAGAGATCCACGTCCCCGCCTCGACCGACGGGGTCTGGAGCGAACCGCAGCGCCGGGCCGATCACTCGCTTTCGAAACGAAGCCGAGCTTCGTGAGAATCGATGACTCTCACGAAGCCCGGAGCTTTGAATCACGATGTTCGGCTTACTCAGTGTTTTCTCTTGCTCTTGACCGACGATGCGCTGACCAGGCTGTTCAGCGACGCAATGGGAAGCGAGTTCGACTGGCTCGACGGAGGGAAGAGGTTGGGCAACGCATTGCCGCTGACGGTCGGTCCGATGATCGTCGATGGCAACGCCGGGAAGACCGGAGTCACGCCATCGGTGACGGTCGTCAGTGTGGTCGGCGGCAGGAGCGGATCGCGTGGACCAACCTGGACGATGTTCCGAAGCGCGGGGTTTGGCGCGTAGGTCTGGTTGATCTGGTGCTTGGGATCGATCACGATCCCGAGGTAATAAGTCCCCGGCGAGGTCGGCAGTTTGACCGGCGCGAGCGTCGTGGTGAACTCGTTCGGCAGTGGGATCAGATTCGTGCCGCCGATGAGCGTGCTGTTCTCGGTCGGTACGCCCGAGACGCCCGGCAGGCTGTTGATGACAAACGAACCCACCACCGAGTCGCCAGGCCCGAAGGTCTTGTTCAACGAGGCGACCAGCTCGACCTTGACCGGCCCCTGGGCGTTGGGATTGGCGGTCCCGTAGTTGACGATCTGGATCGTCGGAGCGATCACGTCGCCCGGCTGAAGCGCCGAGGGAATATCCAGAGCGGCCACCTGAAGGTTCGGCAGGCCAACATTCTTGATCGTGACCGGCTTGGGCACGTGGTAGATGTTCTGCGACTGGTTGATCTGGAGAATCGACTGGTTGTTGTTGACCACCAGCGTCAGATAGACCTTGTTACCGTAACCTTGTGGCTTGGCCGGCAGAGCGATGGTCGAGATCGTCTCGAGGCTCGTGTTCTGGGTGATGTTGGTGTTGATGTTGATCGTATCCATCTTGAGCAGGTTTCGGGTCGAGTTCGGCCGGGACGAGGCATAGACCTCGACCGTTGTCGGCGTGGCGTCGGCGGTGCTGTTGGTGGACACTCCGGCCGGAGTGTTCAACGTGTTGTTGGTCGAACCGGGGACCAGGTTGAGCGGCTCGACGAGCGAGCTGGCACCCTGATTCTGGACGGTCACGTCGATGGTCAAGGGGCCGCCCCAGGAAGCCGTGTTCGCGGCATATCCGGTGACCGCCAGTTGAGGCAGCGAGTAGCCGAACGGCGAGTACGCCATCAACTGGCGGGTTTCGAGCCCCTCGACGCTGATCCGTTCCGGACGGCGTCGGGGGCGACCGCTCCGGCGCTCGCGCCGGGAATCTCTGGGAACCACTTCTCACCTCCCTGTGGCCCGGAGGGATCGGTCAACGCCCCGGCTTCGAGACGCCCCACCGCCCTCTTCGACCCGTCAGCAATGTTGAACCACATGCGTCGAGAACGCATCGGACGTCCGTCACCCGATGGCCGGCAACGAAAGCGCCGAGGCTCGAACGTCCCACACTCTTAATGGTCGTCTGGTCGTCCTCCGAAACTGGGGCCAATTCGGAAGTTTGGGCGCTCTCTGGTCTTTAAGTGAACAGCGTAAGCGACGTAACGGACGTCGGATTTGTGGGGCCTGAGAGGATCGGTGCGAATCCCGAGGTTGGGAGTGCGATCCAACGCCCCGATCTGGTAGACTGTGCCGATTCAACCGGAGCAGGCCCGCGATGGCCGGGCGAACCGGCGTCCCTTCGTCTTGATTCCTTTTCCACACTCGCGGCAGGAGCGGATTCCGTGCGCTGGTCGAAAGCCCTGATCCCGACCTTGAAGGAAACCCCGGCCGACGCCGTCGCCCCGAGCCACCAACTGCTCCTCCGCGCGGGGATGGTCCGGCAACTGGGAGCGGGCGCCTATTCGTACCTGCCGATCGGCTTCCGGGTCCTGCACAAGGTCGTTCAGATCGTTCGTGAGGAGATGGACGCCGCCGGCGCGCTCGAACTGCTGATGCCCGCGCTCCAGCCGATCGAACTCTGGAAGGAGTCGGGTCGGTACGAGACGTTTGGCGATCTCCTGATGCAGCTCAAGACCAGCAGCGCCCAGCATTTCGCCCTCGGGCCGACCCACGAAGAGGTCTGTACCGATATCGTCCGCGACCTGATCCGGTCGTACAAACAACTTCCCGTCACGCTCTACCAGATTCAGACCAAGTTTCGCGACGAGCCCCGCCCCCGCTTCGGGATCTTGCGGACCCGCGAATTCATCATGAAGGATGCCTACAGCTTCGACGCCGACATCGAGCAGCTCAACGCCAGCTACGACGCCATGTACGAGGCTTATTGCCGGATCTTCGACCGCTGCGGAATCCCCTACGCAATCGTCGAGGCCGAAAGCGGCCCGATCGGCGGCGATAGCTCGCACGAGTTCATGGTCCCCTCCTCGACCGGCGAGGACACGATCATCCAGTGCCCCGCCTGTAGTTACGCCGCCAACAAGGAGCGAGCCGAGATCGGCGCTGGAACCGCGACGGCGCCGCCGATCGACCCCGCCGCTCCGGCCTTCGAGGCGGTGGAAACCCCCAATCGTCGGACGATCGAAGAGGTCTGCGACTTCTTGAAGGTTGAAAAAGCGTCGAGCGCCAAGCTTCTGGTCTTCCTGGCCGATGGCAAGCCGGTCGCCGTCTTGATCCGGGGCGATCACGAGGCCAACGAGGCGAAGGTCCGTCGAGCCTTCGGCGCGTCGAGCCTGACGCAGCCCGACGCCGCGACGGTCGAGAAGGCCACCGGTGCCCCGATCGGTTTCCTGGGACCGGTCGATCTCAAGATTCCGCTGGCCGTCGATCGCTCGGTGGCGTTGATGCCGAGCGTGGTCGTCGGCGGAAACAAGATCGACGTCCACCTGAAGGGAGTGATCCCCGGACGGGACTTCGCTCTCGACAAGGTGCTGGACCTCCGCGACGCGGTCGCGGGCGACCCCTGCCCGCGCTGTGGCGAGAAGATGGTGGAGAACCAGGGGATCGAGGTCGGCCACGTCTTCAAGCTCGGAACGAAATACTCCAAGGCGATGGGAGCCCACTTCCTCGACGACAAGGGGCACGAGATCGCCGTCATCATGGGATGCTACGGGATCGGCGTGAACCGGATCGTCGCCGCGGCGGTCGAGGCGGGACACGACGCCAACGGAATCATCTGGCCACTCGCCCTGGCTCCCTATCACGTCTTGATCGCACCGCTGCAACTGACCAACCCGGCGGTGATGGAAGCGGCCGAGACGCTGGAAACCTCGCTCCAGGCGGCCGGTTACGATGTCCTGGTCGACGACCGCGATCAGCGGCCCGGCGTGAAGTTCAAGGATGCCGACCTGATCGGGATTCCGCTTCGAGTCGTCATCAGCGAACGGGGCTTGAAGGACGGCACCATCGAGGTGAAGTGGCGGACCGACGCCACGGCGCACAACATCTCGGCCGCGACCGCCAACGAGGCGATCCTGGCCGAACTCGAGACGACCCGGAAGGGCATGGAGACCCTGGCGTCGGAGCGGAAGATCTCGCGGTCCGCGTCGAGGGGCAAATGACCTCGACTCCGCCGGTCCGGCCGAAGCTCTCGCGACTTCCGTTCGTCCTCCTCGGGCTGATGACCCTGTTCAGCTTCGGCGGCCCGCTGGTGTTCGGCTACGTCCTGGGGGGAGGGTCGAGCCCGCGCTGGCCACCCGACCGCCCCGTGGAATGGGCGACCTTGATCGGCATCTCCGCGGCAGTGGTTCTCTTGATGACAGCCTGTCTGGCGCTGGGGTTCGTCCAGCGCCGGGCGCTGGCGGAGTCGGCCGGTCAACGACAAGCCAAAGTGACGAGGCCCGAACCGTGACCCTGGCGCTGGTGGGTCTCGCGATCGTCGCCTCGTCGTTCGTCCTGAGCGCCTTGCTCTCGGGGTTGACCCGGGTTGTCGCGCCCCGGCTGGGGTTCGTCGATAAACCGGGCGGCCGAAAAGCCCACAAGGCCCCGACCCCGCTTGGTGGCGGGGTCGCGATCTGGCTGACGGTCGTCCTGGTGGTCGCCGGTGGAGCGCTCGCGCTCGGTCCCGGCCGGAACTTCTTGCCCGATGTTCTGACGATCCATGCCGGAGGGGCCTGGGAGCGGAGCGGCGAACTCGCGTTGATCCTCGGCCTGGCGACGCTGATCATGGCCATGGGCCTGGCGGACGATCGGATCGGGCTCGGTTGGAAGCTCCGGCTCGGCGTTCAGACCGGACTGGCCACGATTCTGGTGGTCTCGGGAGTCCGGGTGACCTTGTTCTGGCCGCTCGATTCGGTGCTGGTCTCGGGAGCGATCACCGTTCTCTGGATCGTCGGCCTGACCAACGCCTTTAACTTTCTCGACAATATGGACGGACTGGCTGCGGGGGTCGGGTTGATCGCGGCCGGGCTGTTCGTTGCCGCTCAGGTCGAGGTTCAGGGACGATTTGTTCCGGCCGTCCTGCTGGTCCTGGTCGGGGCCCTGGGCGGGTTTCTGGTCCATAATCGGTTTCCGGCCCGGCTGTTCATGGGCGATGCCGGGAGCAACTTTCTCGGTTTCTTGCTGGGAACATTGACGGTCAGCGGCACCTTCACGCGTCCGGAACAGGGATATTCGCCGTATGGAGTGTTGACCCCGTTGCTGGTGATGGCGGTCCCGCTCTATGACACGACTTCGGTGATCTTGATCCGGATTCGTGAAGGGCGGAGCCCGTTCGAGGCCGATCGGAGTCACTTTTCGCATCGACTGGTGGACCGCGGCTTGACGCCACCGCTCGCGGTCCGGACGATTTATCTGGTCACCCTCGCGGGCGGACTGGGTGCGCTGCTGCTTCCTCGGCTTCAGACGCCGCTGGAAGCGGGTGTGGTTGTCGGCCAGACGGTGTGCTTGCTTGGAGTGGTGGCGTTGCTGGAAGTCTCCGTCTCCTCGAACCGCCCGGAGCGTCGCGATGGCCAGGCGAGCCCCCCGCACTAAGCCGATCAGCAATTCCGATCGCCGACCCGTGACGATTCTCGCCGGTCCCGCTCCCACGGTTCGGGCCGAGACCGACCCGCTGTTTCTCTCGATCGCTGAGTTCCTGCGGAAATCGGCGCTCGGGCTGGCGGGGATGCTCCTGGTCATCCGGGCTTATTATCCAAGCGAGGACGCCGAGACCGGAACCGGACTGGTCTGGATCTTCGCGATCCTGGCGCTCACGGCGATCGGTCTGGTAGCGAACCTGTT
>JAJYCH010000080.1 GCA_021778575.1 Planctomycetota bacterium | reverse complement strand
CGGGCGTGGGTCGAGACTCTCAAGACCATCGTCCGCGATGATCCGGCCGAACATCAGGCGAAGCTCTTTCGCGACAACGCGATCCATTTCTATGGACTGAAATGAGGATGCACCGATGAAACGATACATTTTCGGTTTTTTGGTCGCGTGGACCTCTGTCGCAGCCGCTGATGATTTCCCGAAGGTGATCGATACCGAGCCCGACAAGTCTCCGGTCATGCCGGCCAGTCAGGCCGCGGCGTCGTTCAAGGGGGCGGAAGGGTTCAAGATCGAGGTTTTTGCCGCCGAGCCCGACGTCCGGAACCCGATCGCCATGACCTGGGATGCTCGGGGGCGACTCTGGATCGCCGAGAATTATACCTATGCCGAGCGCGCGGCCCGATTTGATCTCCGCCATCGTGACCGGGTCCTGATTTTCGAGGACTCCGATGGCGACGGCAAGCACGATAAGCGAACCGTCTTCACCGACGATGTCCAGATGCTCACGAGCGTCGAGGTCGGTCTCGGAGGCGCTTACCTGCTCTGTCCGCCGCAACTGCTGTTCGTCCCCGACCGCGACGGCGACGACAAGCCCGACGCGGCTCCCGAGGTCGTCCTCGATGGATTTACCGTTCCGCAAGACAATTATCATAACTTCGCCAACGGCCTGCGCTGGGGTCTCGATGGCTGGCTCTACGGCCGGTGCGGAGCGTCGAGTCCGGGGAAGATCGGCGTTCCGGGAACTCCCGAGGCCGAACGGGTCCCCTTGACCGGCGGGATCTGGCGGTTCGACCCGAAGTCGAAGCGCTTCGAGGTCCTTTGCCACGGGACCACCAACCCCTGGGGGCACGACTGGGACGAGCGCGGCGAAGCCTTTTTCATCAACACCGTCAACGGCCACCTCTGGCACATGATCGCCGGAGCCCACTTCGTCAGGCCGCATACGATCGACCTGAACCCCAAGGCTTACGCGGCAATCGACCAGCACGCCGACCACTTCCACTGGGATACCGCCAAGGACTGGAGCGACTCGCGGAATGTCACCGGCGAGCACGATCGGCGCGGCGGCGGACACGCCCACAGCGGCTTGATGATTTACCAGGGGGCTCAGTGGCCGCTCGCCGATACCGGCAAGTTGTTCACTCTCAACTTTCACGGGCGGCGGATGAACGAGGAACGGCTGGAACGAGTGGGCAGCGGATTCATTGGCCGTCATGAGCCTGACCGGTTCTTCGCGAGCGACCCCAAGTTTCGCGGGATCGACCTTGGCTACGGTCCCGATGGCGGCGTCTTCGTGCTTGACTGGAACGACGCCGGCGAATGCCATGAGAACAACGGCGTGCTCCGGTCGACCGGCCGGATCTACAAGATCACCAATCAAGACCCAGGTGTCGGTAAGCTGCCGAGCCTGGTCGAATATCCCCGTTTGTCGCCGTTTCAACTGGCCGTCGCTCACGGTCATCGGAACGAGTGGCATGTCCGGACGGCCCGTCGTCAGCTTCTCGACCGGGCCGCTCGCGGCGAGGATCTGTCGGCCGCGGTCACGGAGTTGAGGGCTGTTCTCGCTAATGGCGCCAGCGTGAACCTGAAGCTACGAGCACTCTGGACGCTATTCGGACTGGGAGCCGTTGATGAGACGACCCTGCGGTCATTCTTGAGTGACGATCACGAGTCGCTTCGGGTCTGGGCGATCCGGCTCCTGACTGATCAGCGCGTGATCGACACGGTCACGAGTGTTCGCCCCTCGGTCGAACCTCCGTTACCGGCGGATCTGCTCGACCGGTTCGCAAAAATGGCTCGCGAGGATCGATCGGGGCTGGTCCGGTTGACGCTCGCCTCGACCTTGCAGCGGCTCCCGGTTTCTCAGCGCGAACCGCTGGCGGCTTCGTTGCTCGGACGGACGGAAGACGCGAATGATCCGAACTTGCCGCTGCTTGTCTGGTACGGGCTGATCCCGCTCGGCGAATCGAATCCCTCCGCGCTGGCCCGGCTGGGAGCCGGTTGTTCCTGGCCGACGACCTTGCGGCTGATCTCCCGTCGATTAACGGAGGAGATCGAGGCCCGTCCCGTCGCACTGAACGAGCTTTTGACGAGTCTCACCAAGCAAGGGACCGTCGCGAGCCGTTCCGATGTCGTGAAGGGGATGACCGAAGGACTTCAGGGGTGGCGAAAGGCCGCGAAGCCGGCCGCCTGGGATGCCTTCGCGGCTCGGCTCGCCGGTTCTTCGGAGCCGTCACTGGTCGAGAAGGTCCGCGAGCTTCAGGTCGTCTTCGGCGACGGCCGGGCGCTCGACGCACTCCGGAAGCTGGCGCTCGACGACAAGGCGGCGCTCGAGACCCGACGCGCCGCCCTGAAAGGCTTGATCGAGAATCGTCCGCCCGACCTTCGCGAGATTTGCGAGAAGCTCTTGAAGGTTCGGTTCTTGAACTCCACGGCCGTCAAAGGGCTGGCCTTGTTCGACGACCCGGCGATCGGCAAATCGCTCGCGGCAAATTATCGGTCGTTTCATCCGTCCGAACGCCCGGCGGTGGTCGAGACTCTGGCCGCTCGTCCCGCGTTCGCCCGGGCGTTACTGACGCAGATGGCCGGCGGCTCGATCCCTCGCGCGGATCTTTCGAGCTACCAGGCTCGACAGATCCGGAGCATGAACGACGCCGGCCTCTCGCGACAACTCGCCGAAACCTGGGGAGAGATCCGCGAGACATCGGCCGATCGACGGGCCGAGATTGCTCGACTGAAGACTCAGTTAACCAGTGCGACGCTGGCGAAGGCCGACAAGGGGCGTGGCCGGGTCCAATTCAACAAGCTTTGCGCCTCGTGCCATACCCTGTACGGCCACGGTGGCGCGATCGGTCCCGACCTGACCGGCTCGGGTCGCGACAATCTCGACTATCTGCTCGAAAATATCGTCGACCCGAGCGCGACGGTGAACGCGGATTTTCGGATGTCGGTCGTCGCTCTCCGTGATGGCCGGGTCCTGAATGGCCTGGTTCGCTCGCCCAACGATCGGACGATCACCCTGCAATCACAGACCGAGGCGATGGTCCTGCCGCGTAACGAGATCGAGGAGATCAAGGGATCGCCGCTCTCGCTGATGCCGGAAGGGCAGCTCGGCCCGCTCAGCCCTGACGAGATTCGCGATCTCTTCGCCTATCTGATGCACAAGACCCAGGTGGCACTGCCCGACGGAGACCGTTGAGCCGTCAGGCTTCGGAAGCAGTTGAGCGCGTCCGCTGGCGGGGATCGGCCGCCAGCTTCGAAAAATTCGTTGAAGCTTTCCCGAATCGCGCCGTGAAGGAAAAGGTACTGCCGCGATCGACTTCGCTCTCGACCCAGATCCGACCGTTCATCAGCTCGACCAGCCTCGAACAGATGGATAGTCCAAGGCCGGTGCCGCCAAAACGTCGGGTCGTCGATCCGTCGCCTTGGATAAATGGGTCGAAGATTATCGTGAGGCGTGACTCAGGAATACCGATTCCTTCATCACGAATTGAGAACAGCAGGTCGAGATATTCGGCCTCTTCGTGTTCGACCCGGACGGCGACGGCGATCGTCCCTTGGGTGGTGAACTTGATCGCGTTTCCGATCAGGTTGATCAGGATCTGACGGAGTCGATGTGGGTCTCCGACCAGGATCGGGGGGACATTCTCCGCGACACCGAGCGCGAGTTGAAGCCCCTTCTCGCCCGAAGAGTTCGCCAGGATCTTGATCGTGTTCTGGACCGTCTCGCGGAGTGAGAATTCGATCGACTCAAGATCGAGCCGATTGGCTTCGATCTTGGAGAGGTCGAGGATCTGGTCGATCAGAAAAAGCAGCGAATTGGCGGCGTGCCGGACGATTTCGAGATTCTCACGCTGGGCGGTCGGCATGGCCATATCGAGCGTCAGTTCGGTCATTCCGATGATGGCATTCATCGGCGTGCGGATTTCATGGCTCATGTTGGCCAGGAATTCGCTCTTGATCAGCGCTGCCTTGTCGGCGATCTGTCGGGACTGGATTGCCTCGATCTCGGCGACTCGGCGGACGATGATCTCGAGGCGCAACTGGTCATTGGTCTGGAGAAGTTCGGCGGTTCGCTCCTCGACAAGCCGTTCGATCCGATCACGGGTTGCCTCGATCTCGGCCTCACGACGAGAATCCTCGCGGATCACGAACAGGGATCGGGAGATCCCGAACGAGAGAACGCTCCCCTCGAACACCATCCAGAGCGAATGCTCGACCCAGCGCCAATGACCTGGGTTCACCAGTCCAAAGACCGAGCGAGGCCAGTAGATCTCACGCAGGAAATGGTCAATCGCCACGACGGTTCCGCCGATGGCGAGTAACCTCCAGTCGAGATAGAAGGCCAGGAAGGCCAGCGAGACGAAAACATGAAAATGAAATTCAGGACGTCCACCCGATAGTTGAATGATCAACCCAACCATTAACATCTGGCTTATACAGATAAAGGCGCGCGTTATAAATTCGCCGGTTCGTATTTTCGTCAAAGCGATCGGTAAGCTCACGATCAAACCGCCAAGAATTAAAGCGATCCAGACATGAAGATGTGGTTTGCTGAACTCTCCGGCCCAGGCGAGCGGAGAGAACGTCAACGCCAGGATCATGGCCGCTATCCACTCGACGAACAATAGTACGGCAAAGTACCGGTCGATGGTCCGGTAACCCGTTTGCAGATGTCGCCGCGCGATCTCGTCGCTACGAGCGAGAATCCCGGCGGTCTCCTCGGATTCATTCATTGCGACAGGCCTTTCCCGTCGATCGCGGTGACTGGAGCATGCAGCCGAACACCGGCCTGGTCGCGCACGAAATTGCTGGAGCGGGGATGACTTCGATCAGTCGCTGCTCTGAGGGATTTTCCCCCTCATGTCCCCGGCTCGCCGTGATTCCGCCACTAAAGCCAAGCCGCCCATTGACGTCATAAAGCAGAACGTGCCCCGAAGTCGCGACCTGAAACCGTTTGGCTTCCGCTCCCCCCTGATCGATGATTCGCGTGCCTTGTGGAAGCGACCGGTGGGACCCTCGCGCGGCTCGAAACCAGGCGTCGGTCGGAGCGAGGGGCTCGAACTCGAACAAGTACACCGCGATCCGATCGGGGAAACGGTCGAGCAACCGGCTCAATTCCGTCAAGCTCGCCGACGAGCACGGGCAGCGCGGATGAATAAAAATCAGGAGGGTCGGCCGTTTGCCGTCGGGTCGAACCCGTTCCGAACCGGGCCAGACGAGCGGTGGCCGACCATGGTCGCCAGGCTCGGCATGGTAGGCCAGCATTGTCCGGAAACCAAAACCCACCAGCGCGATCCAGGCGACGATCAGCGCCTTGTTCCAGGTCCAATATTTAGACGGATTTCTCAAGACATGTCTCGTAAAGAAAATGCGAATATTTTGGATTCAACCCTATCATAACCTAGGACATGAGAGCTGGCGAGAAATCGTTCCGACCCGCTTGACAAGCGGAACATCGCTCAAGAATGGGTCCTGGCTCGCCACCAATCGGGCAAGAACGAATTTTTTTCGGGCCGGATCTGGTTCGAGCCTCGCTTACTCTAGTATCGAGTGCGAATGGGACGACGATCAGACGACCGAACTCCGCTTGATTCCGTCGTGTCGTCTCCCCACCTGAATCCTGGCGACGGTTTCCCGAAATCCCGGGAGCTTGTTCGCGGCATCCGTGGCGTGCCCACGCCCGGATGCACCCTGTTTCGACCGGTTAGCTGGATACTATCGCGTATCCCCGATCCGTCGAGTTTCGATCCGGAATCTGGCGATCGACCTGCTTCGCGAGGCACTCGCGGTGCTCGATGTTCGTTCGTTCGCGTGTTTTTTCGCACTTGAGGGAGACTTTCATGAGCCATCGAGCCCTGAGATTCCCGGGACTTCGAGGAACACGCGAGATCCGCTCGACGGCGACGCTGGTCCTCGACGATGCCTCCATCGGCCGGATCGAGGCCTGGGTGGTCAGCACGCTCGACGGTCGCGACAAACCTTCGACCGAGCCCGACTGGATGACGTCGCTCGATGGTCTCAGTCTGACCAAACGATCGCCCCAGGTGTCGCGGTCGATCACCAAGTCGACCACGGCCACCGAAACGGTAGGCTGGGCTCGGTTTCGGTTGAGCAGGCGGCGCGGAATCGCGATCGTCTCGCTGACCGATCAGGCACTGATCAAGGAAGAGGATCTGTTCGAGTTGATCGGCGACCTCAAGGCCCTGGTCGAGGCTAGCCATCGTCGGATGATTCTCGATTTCTTCGCGGTCGAGCGACTATCGAGCTGGGCGGCCCGGATGATCGACGAGGCGGTTCGTGACTGTGGCTCGGCCGAGGGATCAGCGGTGAAGTTCTCCGGTCTCAAGCCCGAGGTCGCGAAGATTTTCGCCATGACCGGACTCGACCCCAAAGTGGCCCTCTACCCCGATACGGCGGCGGCGGTCGCGGGGCTCTGGCCTGCTCTCCCCGGACTTCGCCCGCTTCCGGTCTCGATCTTGACGGCCTTGATGAGGGCCGAAGAAAAGCGCGATCGGCCGTCATTTTCCCCCCATTCGTCCGCCCGCCTTGTTGAGGATCATCCCGTCATGACCGCTGCTCGACTTATCGTTCAGGACGGCCGCTCGGCAGGAAAACCCGTGGCGATCAAAGGGGCGAGATTCGTGATCGGCCGTGGACCCGATTGCGACCTCCGCGTTCGCTCCGCGACGGTAAGCCGGTCACACGCCGCGATCGAACGACGCGGGGCCAGGCTCTTTCTTCACGACCTGTCGAGCACCAACGGGACAATCCTCAACGGCCGGACCTTGCGTAACCGCGAGGCCGAGGTCCGGGACGGCGACAAGATCCAGGTGGGCAAGCTCTCGTTTCAGCTCCGAATCAGCCGGACCGCGGAAACCGTGATTCCGCGTGACGAGCGGAGCACCGACGTTTTTCGATCCGACGAACACGACCTGTTGCCCCTGGTCGAGAATCACGAAGTAACCGAAGAATTTTTCGACCTCAGTGAACTGGGCCAGGAAGTCGGCCTGAAATATGAAGTGATCGAAGGCGTTCTGGTCGTGACCCCGCTGACCGCCGACCTCGACGACGAGGCCGACGTCGACGCGCTTCGCGAAGCGTTGATCTCGCTGGGCCGCCGGCGCGTTCCGAACCGGGTAGTGATCAACCTCACCAACGTGGCCCATCTCTCCGGTCGAGCGATCGGAGTTCTGGTCGCTCATCACCTTCGACTCGATCGGACGGGCGGGGCACTCCGCGTTTGCCTGGCCAACCCCCGAGTCGCTGTCGTCCTCGAACAGATCAGGCTCGGGATGCTCGTCGACTATCACGCGACGGTCGAAGAAGCCGTCATCGCCGCCTGGCCCGAACCGGCGGAACTGCTTCGACAGGTCTGAAGCCCGCGCCGCGACGGTTCGGGGCGAATCGGTCGAGGAGTTGACAGAACAACCATCGAAAAGTTTCCGGTTGGTTTGTCGATCCTCGATCGACTAGGATTGAGGAAACGGGGGGGGGCCGAACGCAGCGAACGGGGCGAGCCAATTCTGGTTGGCTTCGTTTTCGCCGACTTAACCACTTCTCGATTCTTCACTTCCGGAGCCGCCCGATGCGACCGAGCCCTCTCTCATGTCTCACGGCTGGCCTGTTTGTCGCGTTCGCCTTGACGGTGCCGACGTCGATTCAGGCTCAAGGATTCCCTCAACTGCCTCGGGAGAGTTTGCTTCTCCAGGAGGCGGTACAGACCGATCTCGGCCTGTCCGAGAAGCAAAAGAGTCAGATCAACGGACTTCAGGCATCGATCGGCCCGAAGAGTCGCGAGACGTTCCAGTCGCTCCAGGAAAGCGGCGCGGAGCCCCAGGAATTCGCGGAAACGATGGCCGGACTGCACCGCGAACACCAGGCCGCACTGCTCCGGGTGCTCGACAAGAATCAGAAGACCCGCTATTCGCAAATCCAACTCCAGCGTGAGGGGTTTCTCGCCGCCGCGCGGTCCGAGATTGCCTCGAAGCTCAAGCTGAGTCCGACCCAGACCAAGAAGATCAAGACCATCGTCGGCGAGATGCGCCAGGCGCAACGGCGATCGATGCCCGCGATGCTCGGCCAGCTTCAGGAAGGCGAGAACGGCACCCCGAATTCAACTCCCCCGACCAATCAGCCGAGTACGACAAAGGCGAAAAAAGGAGCCTCGAAGTCGCGACGACCAGCCGGTAATTCCAACGCCAATCCTGGAGTTGGCAACATGGAGGAAATGGGCATTGACGGCGAATTCGGTGCCGGCTTGCCCACTGGCCCGTTTCCTGGAGGCGGTTTTCCCGGCGGTGGTGGACCTCCCGGAGGTCTGCCCGACTTCCTCAAGCCGGAAAACCAGCCGGATTTCGCCAAGATGCTCGAAGCCCAGAAGCAAAGCCGTCACGAAGCCGGCACCAAGATCGGCGCGGTGTTGACCGCCGAACAGAAGTCCGCCTTTGAAAAATTGACCGGCAAACCGTTCGACTTCACCAAGATCGACGGCGGACAAGCCACGCCGAAATCGACCGAGGACGCTGAGCCAAAGGCCGAGCCGACCGAGAAAAAACCGGAGATGCCCAAAGCTCAGCCCAAGACCAAGAAGTCGAGCCGGGCGTGAATCGACTCGATGAACCCGCGTCATCCGGCCAGGAATGGGGCAGGAGATCGACCAGGGCTTACTGTCCTGGTAGGTTATTTTCCTGCCCTGATTTCCTTCCGGAGAACGCGGATGCGCATTCAATTGTTCGCCCTGGCCTTCCTGGCTTGTTGTTTCGAGGCTTCCGCCCAGACCCCGAAGCCGCCAGTCCCCCCCAGGACATTCGACCTGGAGGCGATCGACGCCTACATCGCCGCGGCTGTCCAGGAAAAGAATACGACGGGGCTCTCGGTGGCGATTGTCCGCGATAGCCGGATTGTCTTCGCCAAGGGGTACGGCAAGCGGTCGATCGAGAACAACGAACCCGTCACCGTCGACACGGCGTTCGCAGCCGGTTCAGTCACCAAGCAATTTACTTGCGCGGCGATCTTGAAGCTGGCAGAGCAGGGGAAGCTGTCGGTTGATGACAAGGTCGCCAAGTACTTTCCCACTCTGACCCGGGCACACGACATCACACTTTACCAGTTGATGACCCACACCTCGGGCTATCACGACTACTATCCGCTTGATTTCGTTGATCGACGGCTCACCGATGATTCGACCGTTGATCAGATCATCACGGAATACGCCGGGGTTCCACTCGATTTCGAGCCGGGGACACGCTGGTCCTATAGTAATACGGGGTACATGATTCTGGGCAAGATTATTGAGCAGGTTGGTAGCAGCTCGTCTTTCGTCTACAA
Source organism: Planctomycetota bacterium (assembly GCA_021778575.1). Lineage (GTDB taxonomy): Bacteria > Planctomycetota > Planctomycetia > Isosphaerales > Isosphaeraceae > Tundrisphaera. The sequence goes on along the minus strand of JAJYCH010000080.1, from coordinate 1,630 downwards.
TAATATTCTCTACCCGCTCGGTATGTGGCAGTCGGGGTTCTTGACTAATAGTTTCTTAGCAAGTCGAGCCGAAGGCTACACGCCTTTCGCCCTCGAACCACTGAGTCAGGCCATTCCCGAGAAGCCGACCTGGCTATTCGGCGCCGGTAACCTCTGGTCGACGGCAACCGATCTGGCCAGGTGGGATATCGCCTTGATGGAAGGGCGGATTCTCAGCCCGGCCTCGTATCGCTTGATGACGACGCCGGTCACGCTCAAGGATGGCCGGGTTCGCGACTATGGCTGCGGCTTGAATATCAAGCGCGAGAATGGTGGATTGACCCTGTCGCACGGCGGAGCGGTGAGCGGGTTCCGGGCGTCGAATACGTTCATCCCCCGGACCAAGTCGGCTGTCGTCGTGCTGATCAACGACGAGCAGGCCGAGCCCGATGTCGTCGCCACGATCGTCGGCCTGATCAACAAGGCCGAGAATCCGGTTGACGTTCCCAAGGTCGCGGGTCCGTCGGCGAAGGAAGCCGCAGTCGACTTTTTCCATCAGATGCAGTCGGGCAAGCTCGACCGGAAGCGGCTGGGCGAAGAATTCTCGGTCTACCTGACCGATGAGAAGGTCGCCGAGGCCGCACCCAAGCTGAAGGCGCTGGGCGAGCCGACGAGCGTCGAGGCCTCCACCCCTCGCGAGCGTGGCGGCCTCGAAGTCACGTCGATCCAGCTCAAATTTCCGTCGGTCAAGCTCGGCGGGCTGATGTACCGCTCATCCGACGGCAAGATCGAGCAGTTGCTCTTTAACAAGGTTGATTGATCTCAGAGCGTCTTGATCTCGATATCCTTGAATCGAACTTCCATCGGCGGGCCGGCGTGAAGTTGGAGAGCGATGATCCCGCTGTTCTCGAACTTCTCATCGGTCCGGTCGATGACCGTGGTCCCGTTGATCTTGATGATGAAATGCTTGCCCTTCGCGGTGATCTCGAAGTCGTTCCAGTCCCCTTTGTGGATCAGGGCCGCAGCCTTCTCCTTGGGATACTGTTCGAGAATCCCCCGGCGACGCTCCTCGTAGAGCAGGCCCCAGTAACCGTCGGCGATGTCGGCCTGGGGGCCGGCCACGGCTCCGTCGGGGGCTCGCTCGCTCCGGAACTGGATTCCCGAATTGCCGCTGGAGAATTTCACCTTGGCCTTGAGGACGAAGTCACCATAGGGCTTGTCGGTGACCAGGAATTCGTTCTTCTTCAGCTCCCCTTTTTTCGATCGGCCGACGATCTCGCCGTTTTCGACCGTGAACAGGGTGCCGCTATTGGGTGTGATCCAGCCGGTCAGATCCTTGCCGTTGAACAGGGGGGTGAAGCCGTCCTCGGCCGCCACGATCGAGGGAGCCAGCGCCAGCGCGAGGCCGGCGGCGAGGGTGAAAAAGCGTCGATTCATCAGTCGTTCTCCAGGATTGAGCTGCGTCGTTGCCGAGGTTCGAACCTCGAACCGGCGATTGTGCCCGAGGGGCGAAACCTGGTCAACCGGCCAGGAGGATTGCAAAGTCTGGTAGGGTCCGCTGTGCGGACCGCGTTTGCGGCCTTCGCTCGACCACGGGTCGACGACCAGACCTTCGAGATTTGTCGATCGAAACCACGGTCCGCACAGCGGA
>JAJYCH010000079.1 GCA_021778575.1 Planctomycetota bacterium | reverse complement strand
GAATTGCAGAAAGACCCCGACGACGATGGTCAGCGGCTCGTGAAGGTCTATCCCCGGCAGGATACGAACGAGGTCTTCCTGTCGGGTAACATGGCCGAGCGCGCCACGCGGTCGGTCGCCCCGTTCTCGGCGACGATCCCGGTCCGGGTCGCCGGCGAACTGATCGAGATCTCGGCGCTCGAAGCCCAGTACATCCCTCTCGACGACAAGCGCTATCCCCTCAATGGTGGCTGGATTCTCTGGAACACCAGCTTCCTGGCCAACGAAGGGGCGAAGTCGCTCGACGTCTTGACCAAAGGGGTTCTCAGCCGGATCGAAGACCCTTCCCCCTATCCACCGCCCAAGGATAAGCTGGCCGGACGCATGAACGGCAAGGTCTATTTCCTCAAGACCGACCTGACGTTCTCGTCGCTGACCCGAAGCCGGCGCTGGTACCACTTCGCCCCGACGATCGAGCTGATCCGCGGCCTGTCCGACCCGTCGAACGTGGCCGAACGGATCGACATGGAGATCTTCCTCCATTCGCGGATGATCCGCCCGCTCCTGAGCTTCAACCTGATGCTCCTGAGCCTCCCGCTCGTCCTGGGCGGAGCGGGGCGGAACATGTTCGTGAACCTCGGAATGTCGCTCGGGACCTCCGGGTTGTTCTATTCATTCAACTTCATGAGCCAGTATCTTGGTGGCCACCAGCTTTATAGCCCCGAGCTGGCGGCCTGGCTACCGTTGATCTTCTTCGGAACGATCGCCGTGGCCCGCTGGGATACGATCCGGACCTGAGCGGAACTCCGAAGCTCGAAACGCCCGCCAATTCCGGTCGACAAGTCACGACCATCGGATCGAGCGGTCTCCGGGGACGCGGGCGGATAAACCCGAATGTTCTGGTGGGGACTCGGACGGATTGGTTATCTGGAGTGCGAGAGCTTGCTCTCGCTCTGCTTCGTGGAGCTTGCTCCACGGTCTTTGCGGGGTAACCGTTGGCCATGTTATTCGGGCTCGGAGCAAGCTCCGGTCGCCAGAGCGAGAGCAAGCTCTCGCACTCCAGATGAGGGCTTCGTCGCAATGCCGAGGGTAGGGTCGACCAGAGCCCCCAGAAAATCCGGGCACACCCACGCGGGCCGACTCGGTCGATCTCGGCTGGTCAGAATTGCCGAAATCCGTTAACGTTTCTCTCGATGAGGGTCGAAAACCGGTCGCCATCGCGGCCAAAACTCTTCCCGCCCGTTCTCGGGCTCGACTTCCCCCCCGAAGCCGAGAATCATCCTGGGTCGTCGCTTGATGGACGACACGATGATCTCTCCCGCAGGTCGTAAGCGACCTTGCGACATTCTCCTGGATAACCATCGCCTGGTCGATTTCATTCCGGATCGTGAACCGTGGGCGGACGCTGGAACCACCGGCGTCCCGTCTCGGATCGAGCACGGATCGCACTGATCCACAATTTCTATTTTGCTGATAATTGCCAGGTTTTCACCACTTTGTCTGTCCGGTTCCCGGGGATTTGTCGCTGATAACTTATCGCGCTGAGGGACGTAGGACTTCAGGCTTGCGAATACCGATCGAGAGGTCACGACCGCCTCTCGGAGGGACGGACCCCACGGATCTCGTGGGATTGGTTCCCGACACCTGGTGGGGTGACGGATCAGCCGAGTCACCGGGTCTCGTTGCCCGGGGCACGACCAGTCCGCCGTCCCGGATTTGCCGGAACCGTTCTCGAACGAATGGAGTCTGATTCATGCCATCTTGGTTTGATCTACCACTCAACTGGCTGACGGGAATCGCCACGGATTGGCCGGCTCCGATCCTGGCGTATCTCGATCCCGGGACCGGAAGCTTCGCGCTCCAGATTCTGCTGGCGACCTTCTTCGGCGGCGTTTTCGCGCTCAAGCAGTCCTGGTCGAACCTGAAGCTCTGGCTGAGCCGCCGCTTCGAGACTTCCCCGCCCACCGCCGATTCGCGCTCCGTGCGAAACACCCCGAGTCCTGGTTCTCCGGACAATGCGAGACCGACCGTCCATGGCCATCAGACCGCCAAGATCCGATAACGGCGCGGACCGAAGAACGCCCGGGTCGTTTCGCGACCCGAGCGGTTTCGTCTTCGAACGCGACGGGACGCTCTATCGACAGGTGAACCGGGCTTACCAGGCGGATTACGACCGTCTGGTCGCCTCCGGACTCGCCCGGACGCTGATCGATGATCGACTCGTCATTCCTTATTCCGAGGTTGACGAGCCCCCCAGCGAACCCGAGAGTGCGTACAAGATCCTCCGCCCGGAGCGCGTCCCGTTCATCTCGTATCCCTACGAGTGGTGCTTCGGCCAGCTCAAGGCGGCGGCACTGTTGACGCTCACGCTCCAGAAGCAGGCGCTCACTTATGGGATGTCGCTCAAGGATGCCTCGGCCTTCAACGTCCAGTTTATCGGCTCCCGACCGATCTTCATCGACTCGCTCTCGTTCGAGACGCATCGCGACGGAACCCCCTGGGTGGCCTATCGCCAGTTCTGCCGGAACTTTCTTGCTCCCCTGGCCCTGATGAGCCTCGTGGACGTCCGGCTCAACCAGTTGATGCAGCCCAGCCTCGAAGGGATCTCGCTCGAACTGGCCAGCCGGCTCTTGCCCTGGAAGACCCGGTTCGACCCGAGGCTTCTGATCCATCTTCACCTGCATGCGCGTGCCGAGAAAGCCTATGCCGGGCAGACCAAGACCAAGACCAAGACCAGGGCCAAGTCGAAAGCCAGTCCCGGCGGATCAAGTCCGGCGTTCTCGAAACACGCGCTGCTCGGGCTGATTGATAGTCTCGAAGGGGCGATCAAGTCGCTGCGCTGGAGTCCGGCGGGAACCGAATGGGCCGACTATTATTCCGAGACCAACTACTCGACCGGGGCGACCGGTCGGAAGGTCGATCTGGTCGCCGAGTTCCTCGACCGGGTTCGCCCTCGGACCGTCTGGGACCTGGGGGCGAACACGGGGCGTTATAGCCGGTTGGCCTCGGAGCGCGGAGCCTCCACGGTGGCCTTCGACGTCGATCCCGCCTGCGTCGAACGGAACTACCGCGATGGGCTCGCTCGCGACGAGCAAAAAATCCTGCCGCTCTGGCTCGACCTGACCAATCCCAGCCCGGCGCTGGGTTGGGCGCACACCGAACGATCGTCGCTGCTCGATCGAGGTCCGGTCGACCTGAGCATGGCCCTGGCCTTGATTCATCACCTGGCGATCTCGGCCAATGTCCCGCTGGAGCGGATCGCGCGGTTTCTGCGGTCAACGTGTCAGTCGTTGATTATTGAATTCGTGCCCAAGCAGGATTCGCAGGTCCAGCGGCTTCTGGCTTCGAGGGCCGACGTTTTTCCCGACTACACCTCCGACGGTTTCGAATCGGCGTTCGTCGAGCATTTCGCGATCGAGCGCGCCGAGCCGATCATCGAGACCGAGCGGACGCTCTACCTGATGCGAGCGAGGCCGGAATGACCCAGCGAACCCGGGCGATCCACCCGTTCCTGATCGCCCCGTTCCCGATCTTACTGCTCTACTCCCGCAACCTTCACCTGATCGACCTGTTCGAGATCTGGTTGCCGATCGCCTTGAACCTCGGGACCGTGACTCTGCTCTGGGGGATTCTCCGAGGGCTGCGACTCGACGGCCCGCGAGCCTCGCTGATCGTCTCGACCGGCTTGCTGCTTTGCTTCGGGTTCGGGCCTGCGGTCCGGCTCGTCGACCACCTCGAAGTCGTCCCGAACCGCCTGGCTCAGGAGTTTCTGGCACTCGCCATTGAATCGCTTTGGCTGGCTGGCGTGGTCGTTCTCGCGATCAAGACGCCGGACCTGGCGCGGCGATCCACCGGGTTCCTGAACGCTTCGGCCTGCGCCTTGCTGGCCCTCTCGATCCTGGGCATCGCCAGGGAACGTTGGGAACAGCCGGCGGTGATTCCGGTCCGGCTCGACGACCGACCGATTCCCGCGTTCCACCCGCCGTCCGGGCGATTGCCCGACGTCTATTTCCTCGTCCTCGACGCCTATGGACGCTCCGATGCACTCCGACGGGTGATCGGTTTCGACAACTCGGCATTTCTGGCGCGACTGAAACAGCGGGGATTCTTCGTCGCCGACCATGGGACCGCGAACTATACCCAGACGATGCTCTCGCTCTCGGCGACGCTGAACCTGCGCTACCTCGACGACCTGGCCGGCTGCCCGTCGGAGGATCGCCATCCGCTCAAGACCTTGATCACCGAGAGCCTGGTGTTCCGGAGTTTCCGGAAGCTCGGCTACCGGGTGGTGAGGTTCGATTCGGGGTTCGACGCGACCGATTCGATCGTCGGCGACCTGAACCTGGGACCGCCGGAACGGCTCCGGACGTTCCCTTCGCTCGTCGCCGACCAGACCCCGCTCTGGTTGATCCTGGGATCGCGCAACACCTATGACCCTCGACGACTGCACCGGCAGCGAATCCTGAACGTCTTTGAGAATCTACCGGCGTCGAGTCATCCCTCCGACGCTCCGACATTCACGTTCGCGCATGTCGTCGCCCCGCATCCGCCGTTTCTGTTTGGAGCGGATGGTCGCGACTACTCGGAACGCGAGGGGGCTTACACGCTCAACGACACCAGGCCTGAAGGACCTGATGGCTCGGCCGAATATGCCCGACGCTATCGCGACCAGGCGGCTTATCTCAGCGCTCGGGTCGAGCAAGTCGTCGAGCGAATCCTGTCGACGTCGAAGGTCGAGCCGATCATCATCATCCAGGGGGATCATGGCTCGGGGTCTCGGTTCGACGCCAATACTCCGGAACCGAACGACCTTTTCGAGCGAATGACGGTCCTGAACGCGATCTATCTTCCGGAAACGATCCGTGGTGAGATCAACCCCTCGATCTCGCTCGTGAACACGTTCCGACTCGTCTTCGATCGCGGCTTCGGCTCGAAGCTCGGGCTGCTTCCCGACCGCAGCTTTTACTCACCCTATCCCCAGCCGTACCTCTTCCGCGAGGTCACGGGGCAGATCCACGAGCCGGTTCGTTGACGGCACGAATCAAGGCGGTCGGGTCTCAATTCTCGAAGACCGGGCGCAGACCGAGTCCCCGGGCCGAGGCCTGGACGGCCGTTGGGTCGTTCGCCGAGCCTTGCGGAATCCCGGGACCGATCACCGTGGGGTCCGGCGGAAGATCGGGCAGATCATTCCGCGACGAACCTCGTGACGACCGCGATGAGGACGATCGGGTCGAGTTCGCTCCTTCGCCGGAGGGGACAGCCTGGGGCTGACCGAGTCGGATCCCCGAACGCGGCATCGTCTCCCGGATTCCCGAACGCGGCATTGTCTCGTAGACCCGCGACGGCGCTGCCGCCGCCTGGGCCTGGCCCATCGTGGCGAGGTCGACCCGCGTGGCTCCGGAGATCGTCGGCTCGGTGAACAGGTTGGCGACATTCTCCTTGGTGAATCGCGGATTGACCTTCAAGCTGCTGCCCATCGTGATGTCGAGCTTGAACTTCTCGGCCACCCATTCGAGAACGAAGTGATTCGGGAGGATAACCTTGACTTCACCACCGTTGTCGGAAGCGATCATCTTGGTCGTGCTCGACTTGATCGTGGCCCGTGCGAGCAGTTCTTTCTTGCTGGCACCGGCGTAGAGTCGATGCTCGATGATCTCGCCACTCTTCTCGTTGACCACGGTTTCCTTGGTGTAGGTCGCCCCGTTCGACCCCTTGCGAATCTGAGTCAGGAGAACCTGACCGCTGACCTCACCGGGACGGGCATCGATCGTGGCGGCTTCGTGGTCGCTGAATTCGCGGAGACCCATCGACTCCATGATCCAGTCGGGCTGCATGGTCTCCGACAGTCGGCTCGAACCGACATGCTCGTAGTCGCACGCATAAATGACGTTTTCTTTCTTGTTCTGATCCTTGACCCAGAACCAGAACCCCTCGGAGTTCGAACCGATGTCGGCGACGTTGCCCCGGACGGGAACCGAGAGGACCAGGCGGAAGTCCTTCTCCCGTTCCATCCGCATCCGACCCCGGACGTTATGGCGGTCGACGTCGTCGCCGAGCCCCTCGCTGACCTCGATCGCCGGGTCGACTTCGAGCGACTGGATGGCCCGGGCGTTCTTGTTGATCTGGGCAATGATCCGGGTCGTCGTCAAGGTCTCGCGGCTCAGCGGCGGGGGTTGCCGAACCTGACCGCCCGGGGTTCCGGCACTACAGCCCGCGCCGGCGATCAGGGCGATGAGAGCGGGGATCATTGAGCGCCGGACCATGACGGAATCCTCCCCGATCAAGCCTCAATCGGGCGACCGGACTGTGACAAGAGGGCCATCCTGGGAGCGCACGCGAAGGGAGCATGACGGGACGATCGGCGGAAACCTAACTCATCCCGTCATTCGCGGCAAGATCGATCCGAGGGGATCGATCCACCTTCAGTTGAGTATCGACCGGTCGCCGGTCATCCCTTCAGGAAATTTTCGAGTGCGTCGAAACCGCGTTCGAGGGTTTTCAGGTCGGTGGCGAATGAGAGCCGGGCATACCCCTCGGCCCCGAACGCCGAACCCATCACCAGCGCGACATGAGCCGAGGCCAGCGCCGAGAGGCAGAAATCGGTCGAATTCTTGATCTCTCGCCCGCCCAGAGTCCGCCCGAAATGCGCCGAGACGTTCATGAACGCATAAAACGCCCCGCCCGGTGGAACGCAGGTGACCCCGGGCAGCGTCTCGATCCGGCCGAGGACATATTCGCGGCGCTTGACGAACTGTTCGTGCATCAGCCGGACCGAATCCTGCGGGCCGACCACCGCTTCGAGCGCCGCGTACTGGCTGACCGAACAGGGGTTGCTGGTCTCCTGGCTCTGGAGATCGCCCATGAACTTGGCGATGGCCGTCGGAGCGATGGCCCAGCCGATCCGCCAGCCGGTCATCGCGTAAGTCTTGCTGACTCCGGAGATGGTGATGGTCCGCTCGGCCAGGCCGGGCCGGAGCGTGGCGAAAACGGTGGGGCGGGCGTCGCCGTAGGTCAGTTGCTCGTAAATCTCGTCGGAGAGGACGCCGACGTTAGTGGTCAGCACGGCGTCGGCGAGAGCTTCGAGTTCGGAGCGGTCGTAGACCACGCCCGTCGGGTTCGACGGACTGTTGATCATCAGCAGCTTTGTCCGGGGGGTCACGGCGGCGAGAAACTGTTCAGGAGTGAGCTTGAAGCCTGATTCCTCGGTCGTCGTCAGAACCACCGGGACCGCTCCGGTCAGCTTGACCAGGTCGGCATAGCTGACCCAGTACGGCGCCGGGATGATCACCTCGTCCCCTGGTCCGCAGACGGCCATCAGGGCGTTGTGGATCGAATGCTTGGCGCCGTTCGAGATCAGAACCTGCGCCGCCTGGGTCGGCAGGCCCATTTTCCGGGTGTAATGATCGGCCAGGGCTTGCTTGAGTTCGGGAATTCCCGCCGGCGGCGTATAGTGGGTGTGTCCGGCTCTCATGGCCCGGATCGCCGCTTCCTGAATGTTTTCGGGGGTCTTGAAGTCGGGCTCCCCCAGCGCGAAGTCGAGGACGTCCACCCCTTCCGCCTTCAATCTCCGGGCCTCCGACGCCATCGCCAGGGTTGCCGAAGGTGCAATCAAGCTCGACCTCTCCGCCAGTGTCAGAACCATCGCGTCCTCAAAGCCTCGCTCATTAAGGGCATCCGACTTCCCGAACTCGGAAAATCGTTTCGGTTGCCCGTGCCGGAGAAAACAGATCAATTCTATCAAACTCACGACGGAACGTCACGATCCGAAACGAAAGACCGAACCGGCATCGAATCTGCTGTCTCTCAAAAAGACCTACACAAACGCCGCAATCAGAACAACCAGCCTGAATCATTTTTAATTACCCATTTTATCCATGTTGCTTGATCCTGGCATTCTGGGTGGTAGGATATTCTTGTCGGTTTGCTGTCGGAAGTGAGACAGCGACCGGACCGGTTGTGGTTCGCGGTGAAGTGAATTCAGTCGGCGAGAGATCTCGCGGCGACATCGATGAGACAGCAACCCGGGATCAAGCGGTGGGGGATCTTATGCGTCGTGTCGTCGTGACCGGCCTTGGCATCGTCTCGCCCAATGGGATTGGACGACGGGCCTTCAGCGAGGCAATCGTCGAAGGGCGTTCCGGAGTCGGATTGATCGAAAGCTTTGACACGTCGGGGCAATCGATCAAGATCGCCGGCGAGGTCAAGGGGTTTGACGTCTCCCCCTACCTTGGGTCTCACCGCAAGAATATCAAGGTGATGAGCCGCGCGGTCCAGTTCGCCGTGGGAGCCGGTGCCCTGGCGATCGAGGATTCAGGGCTCGACACCGCCAAGATCGATCCCGAGCGGTTCGGAATCTGCATGGGGACCGGGATCACGCCGATGGATGTGGCCGAACTGGTCGGCCCGATCAGCAAGGGGATCGGTCAGGACGGCGGGTTCGACGTCGGCAAATTCGCCGCGGCCCAATCCGAGTCGATCTTCCCGCTCTGGCTCCTCAAGCATCTGCCGAACATGGCGGCGGCCCACCTGTCGATCCTCCATCACGCGATGGGGCCGAACAACACGATCGTCACCGCCTGCGCCGCCGGAACCCAGGCCGTGGGCGAGGCATTCCGCCTGATCCGTCGAGGGGACGCCGACATCATGATGGCCGGCGGCTGCGATAGCCGGCTCGACCCGTTGATGATGGTCGCTTACCAGGCCATGAAGGCGGTCAGTTCCTCGACCAGAACCCCGTCGCAAGTCTCTCGACCGTTCGACGGTCAGCGCGATGGCTTCGTTTTGGGCGAAGGGGCGGCCGTCCTGATCCTCGAAAGTCTGGCCCGGGCCAAACGCCGGAAGGCCACGATCTACGCCGAGGTCACCGGTTACGGCTCGTCGTTCGACGCCTACGGGATCACTCGTCCCGAGCCCGAAGGCAAAGGAGCGGCACTGGCCATGAAGGCAGCCCTGAAAGAGGCTCGCCAGGATGCCTCGGACATCGATTACATCAACGCCCACGGCACCAGTACCCGGCTCAACGACTTGATGGAAACCGTCGCGGTCAAACGAGTCTTCGGCCACCGAGCCGCCAAGATCCCGATGAGTTCGCAGAAATCGATGGTCGGCCACCTGATCGGAGCGTCGGGAGCGCTGGAAGCCGCCGCGACCGCGCTCTCGCTCGAACGTGGGGTGATCCCCCCCACCATCAACCAGGAGACGCCCGATCCGGAGTGCGATCTCGATTACGTCCCCAACACCGCCCGGGAGATCCCGGTCCGGACCGCCATTTCCAACAGCTTCGGCTTCGGCGGCCAGAACGCTTCGCTGGTGATGACGCGGTATTGAGGGATGGGCCATCAGAACGTTCAGCCCGGATCTCGAGAGCCGTTCACAATCGCATCGCACGAATGGTCGCTTCGGTAAAGCCGTGATTTGCAGGGTTGTTACGGTGAAGCCAAGGTAAGTCCTGAGTCCTGAGTCCACCAGTCCTGAAGTCCTGAGTCCCCCCCTCTGTTGGGCTGGCCCCAATCGAAAAATTGGTTAGACTCCCGTCACCCCCCGCCTGGTTCGAGGAAAACTCGGGACGATCTCTCGTCTCTTTCTCGATCGGGCCGAAATTCGTCGGGAACGATTCCCCTTGAATATCCGGCGATGGATCGCCTGGTTCGCGCTCTGTCTGGGAATTCTCGCCGGTCCGCCGGCGCAGGCCCAGGATGGCCCCCGTCCGCCTCGATTGCCCGTTCCTCCGGGCCTGCCGAAGTACGAGATCGACCTCCAGATCGACGTTGCCGGTCGAGTCGTCCACGCCTCCGAACGGGTCACGTTCTTTAACCGGACCAAGGTGGACGTTACCGAGCTCGTCTTCCACGTTTACCCGAGGCACCGGGTCGAGGAAGCCGATCGGCCCAAGGTGGCCCGGACTCTGGAAGTCCTCCGGCTCAGTCCCGATGAGGCCATGGACGCCGACGGCCGGCGGATCTCTGTGACCGACGCCCGGATCGGCGGCAAGAATGTCCCGATCAGCTACGACCCGCTGAACGACACGGTCATGAGCCTGGCGCTGGCGAAACCGGTCCCGCCTGGGGCCTCGGTCACCGCCGAGATCAATTTCACGGTCGAGCTGCCCGACAAGTGGGGACGCTGGGGCCAGCACAAAGGCGTGACCTATCTCCTGAACTGGTATCCGGTTCTGGCCCACGTCGATGATCGGGGTTGGGAACATACTCCGTTCGTCCCGTGGCACCAGCCCTGGCACCAGGACGCCGGACTCTACACGGTCCGGGTCGACGTTCCCGAAGGTCAGGTCGTGGCCTCGTCGGGACATATCGTCGAGACAAAGCCCGTGAAGAACGGTCGGCAGAGCCTGAAGATCGAGGCGATCCCGGCGCGCGACTTCGCCCTGACCTGCTCGGACCGGTACGAGGTCCTCGAACGGATGGCCGGGGATGTCAACATCCGGGTCGTCGGGTTCCGCGAAGACCACGACAACTCGGTCCGGGCGCTCGAAGCCGCCTGCGAGGTCGTCCCTCAGTATGAAAACTGGTTTGGCCCCTATTGCGACGACGAGTTCGAGATCGCCACGTCCTACTTCGGCTGGAACGGCAACGAATGCTCGGGCCTGGTTCTGCTCGATGACCGCGTCACCAAGCTACCCGTCGCCGGGGCTCGCTACATCGAGCACCTCGTGACCCACGAGACCATGCATCAGTGGTTCTGGAACGTGATCGGAACCGACGGCTATGCCGAGACCTTCATGGATGAGGGGATCGTCAACGGTCTGACGGCGAAGCGGCTCGACGAGAAATATGGCCGGAACGGCCCGCTGATCGTCTGGGACCGCCGGATGAAGTGGATGCCGACGATCGGCCGCGAAGATCTCCGGCTCTCGGGCTATTACGGCTGGCGAGCCAAGGGGAACGGCGGCTCGGTCATTCGCGACCTCGACCAGAGGGGGGACCTGGGAGCGGTCTTCAGCCTGGCCGACGACCGGGGCGGCAGGGTCATGAACATGATCGAGACCCGGGTGGGAACCGACCGGTTCTGG
>JAJYCH010000078.1 GCA_021778575.1 Planctomycetota bacterium | reverse complement strand
CCGAGCCGATCCTGGCGAGCCTTCTGGACCTGCCCCGCCCGGTTCCGCGACTCCCAGTAGGCCCGTTCGCATTCAAATATGAGATGGCAAGCCAGGTCGCGGTCGCCGGCTCGATCGATCACGCGGTCGAGCAGACGTTCGGTGACGTCGAACCCCTCGGCATCGTCATCGCACCGGCGCTGGCGGCCTTCCCAGAGTTCGCGGGCGGCCAGCGAGTCTCGGGCCGCTTGCGGAGTCATCCGGCCGATCCGGGCCATGTCGCTGGCGAACGGGTCGAAACCCACCAACCCCCGACGCTCGATCACGGCCAGGGTGGTGGGATCGCCCGCGATTCGGGCCACGCGGTAAGGCCCGAGCGGTGGCCCCTCGATGGTCAGGCCAAGGTCGTGAGCCCTCGAAAAGCTGGCGACCGACTCGACCTTGAGCGCGACCTCGACGACCTCGACCTCCGAACCCGTCGCGACGACGATCTTCGGGAACATCCCGCCTTGATGAGCGAAGACCGGCGAGCCCGGCCCGTGGTCGGTCGGCTGGCGGACGAAGCCCAACCCTCGGAGCGTCCTGGCCAGCCCCGGCGATTCGCCGATGATCATGTGATCGACCCAGTCGGTAAACCGGGTGCTGGTCTCGCGAGTCATCCGGTCGGCCAGCTTGGCCGCGAACGAATTCCCGGCGAGGGCGGCGGCGATCTTCGCATCAATAAATGCCTCCGGTTCGGGCCAGCGTTTCCAGTCGAACGTCGCGGGAGGCGTGGTTCCATTCGTGGCAACGGACATGGGAGAGGCTCCTCCGGCAAGATGACGGCTCAATCGAAAAACCATTCCAGGACCGAATAAGGGTCCCAGCGCAGAGCGAAGTAACTCAGTCCCCAGGTCAGCGGAAATAGGAGTAGCGGCAAAAGCCGCGCAGCCCAGGGAGATCCCGACCGGACTTTCTCCGCGACCCGGATCAAAGTCAGCCCCAGACTGATCAGAAAGACGAACGGGGTGATTATCAGCAGCACATACATCATTAAATAAGAATACTCGATTGAATTGATATTTTTCGGGTCATCCAGTGACGACCGAGGCGGATGGCCAAGAGCGATCCAGCCGTGAAACCAGACGACATACAGCCAGGCCAGAACACACAAGGGAAAACTGATCCCGACCCAGTACAGACTCGAAAGCCGATACCCGCGACGAGCCAGAACGACCGGCGAGGCCAGGACCGCCAGCAGGACCGTCGGCGCGATCCCGAAGCCGGCGAACCCGAGCGCGAGCAGCACGATCAGGATCAAAAAATGGTGGATCTTCCAGCCACGAACCACGACCGGAAGCGGTTCGAATGGCTCGACGAGCGGGCCGGAGTTCAATCCGTCGAGACTTTCAAGAGGTTCGTCAGACATTGATATTACTCCATCAACAAAATAGTTTTTGTAAGGTCTGCTGTGCGGACCGTGCCGGTCGGCATCAACCCTGGTTTCTCGCCGGACTCGTCGCTGGGATCACACAAGAGACGGTCCGCATAGCGGACCCTACTTTCCCGTTTCAATTACTTGAGAACCACATTCGTCAAGTCGAACGGGTCCCAGCACAGGAAGGCGAACACGCCCAGCCAGAGCGACGGGCCGGGAAGCGATTTCAAGCCGTTCTGGACGGGCGTCGGCCGGGGTTCGGTCCAGGTTCGACGCTTGGCGGCGGCAACGTGGAGAAAGGCGCAGAGGACGAACGAGACCGGCATCAAGAAGGCCAGAAAGCTGGTGAAAACCTTCGCTCCGGAGATCAATGGCGACCCATAAGACTTCTGAAAATCAAGTTGCGTGGGATCATGCCCCAGGGCGAGCCGGGCGGCCAGCCAGGTCGAGCCAATCGCCAACAGAACCAGCAACGGAAAGAGCGCGGCGGACCAGGCCCAGGCTTCCAGTCGAGGCGTGCCGGGGGCGACCTTGAGCGGCCCGAGCAGCAAGACGAGAAAGAAGGTCGCCAGTCCCCCGCCGACGATTCCGAGCATGGTGAACATCAGGGAGAGGCCGGCGATCCCGATCATCATCTGACCGAGGTTCCACCGAAAGCGAGGCGGTTTCATGACTAGCCCCTTCGCCTCAAGGTTTCGGATCGGCCGGTTTCGCATAAGGCCTGGCGGACGTCGCGATGGCGCGCGAGGCGTTGCGGCTCTGTTCGTTGGGGGCCAGCTTCTCGGCCAGCCGGGCTTCGACGAGGGCTTCGTCGGCGAAGCCGGCATCCTGTTCGAGGGCCGCCAGACCGTAGTGGGCCTCGAACGATTTGGGGTCGGCGGCGATGGCCTCGCGGAACGATTTTCGGGCGCTCTCGAAGTCGCTCTCGACCAGGTAAGTCAGGCCGACCCGGGCCAGTCGAGTCGCGGCCGGAACGTCGTTCGCGGCGGCCAGCCAGGTGGCCCGGGCCTTGCCGGGCTCGCCCAGATGAAGTTGCAGGACGGCCAGACGATCCGCCCACTCCCAGGGCCGGACCTCGGGTTTCAGGGCGGACGCCATCACCCGGGCGGCGGTCGCCGCTCGGCCCGCGTTGAGCAGTCCGGTCACCAACTGTTCCAGCTCGGCCCGATTGTTCCAGGTGGTTGCCGGGCTCCGTCCCAGCTTGATCCGGAGTTGCCGGGCATCCTCGGCGGCCCGGATCTTCTCGCGTTGCATCGCCAGATTCTTATTTGGTTGCGCGGCGTACTTTTCGAGAAGCGGTAGCGTCTCCTCGTCCATTCCCCGAGATTGATAAGATCTCGCCAGGTAGAATTGAACGATCCCTTCATCAGGGTCGATCGCCAGGGCCTGCTGGAGCAAGTAGCTGCTTCGGACGGGAGCGAGGTCGAAGACGGGATCGAAGGGAAGGCGGAACCGAGGGATGGCTTGATCGGTGCCGCCCATGTCGCGCAAGTATTCAATCAATCCGGCATTCTTCCAGCCATTAATCGTTCGAGGAGCGATCTCGCGCTCCTTCCTCGCATAGTCGAGACCGAGCAAGTAAAGTCCGAGCGACTGGCTGCTCTCGCCCCGGGCGTGGCAATCGGCCCCCAGGAGTCGGAGCGACCGGGCCATCGCGGCCAGAGCGTCGGGATCGGCCGGAGCAACGTTCGCCTCGCGCTGATAATGGCGGGCGGAGAAGTCGACGGCGTGAGCCGCGACGATGTTCGTCAACGACTCATGAACAAAGACCGCTGCGAGAGCGTCGAAGTAAACACACCGCCAGCGTCGCGAGTTGAGCAGAGTCGCCGAGATCGCCGAGCTACCGATCTGGATGTTATCGACCAGGACCGCCGGCCGTCCCATCTCTTCGAGCTTCTCGGCCCA
Organism: Planctomycetota bacterium; assembly: GCA_021778575.1. Lineage (GTDB taxonomy): Bacteria > Planctomycetota > Planctomycetia > Isosphaerales > Isosphaeraceae > Tundrisphaera. Next base: position 7,716 of record JAJYCH010000078.1, on the reverse strand, counting down.
GTTGCCACCAGGTTCGGTAAACTTCTTGCCCAGCTCGATATATTCGGTATAGAGCTTCGGACCCATCAGTTCCAGTCGAGCATCGGTGTACACTCTCTTGTCGGGTGCGAACGCATATTCATACAGCGACGCATGACCGTTATGAAACGCCACCAGCTTGTCGGGCATTCCGGGACCACCGGCGAACTTGACGGCGTCCTTCGGATACCAGAGCGGCTCCTCGCCCACGCCGATGGTTCGCCCTTCGCCGGCCCAGGTATAGAACCGGCCCGATCCGACGGCGGCGATGGTCAGCCCGATCGCGGTCAGCGTCATCAGTCGGGGCCAGATCCGGACGCGAGTGGCGGTCCGATCGAAGCGGAGGCGTCGAGCCCGGATCATCGCGAACCATTCGCCGAAGTTCCAGGCGGTCACGGTCCCGACGACGGCCGCGAACTGGTGGCTGTTCCGGGTCGCCAGCAGGCTCAAGCCACTGAAGCCGCCGAACAGCAAGATCCGGAAGAAGAAGGGGGACCAGGTCGTGAGCGTGTCGGCCGGATCGTTCCGGGACTTCTTGCGAGCCCGGGCCGTCTCTCGCTTGCGCTTCCCCTTGGGGAGATCCGCCGGAGCCTCCACCGGCTTCCGGAACAGATCAATCAGTCCAACCGAAGCCCCCCAGACGATCGGCAGCACGAAGCTGAGGGCTCCGAGCAGGAAGGTCAGCAGATGAATCCGGAGCAGGAGACTATCGAGCCCCACCTCGTCGATGAAGGTCGTCAGTGGCTTCAGTTCGAGGATCGTTTGCTGGAAGATCGGGTTGCGCATCGTCCCGGCGAGATCGATCGGGTTGAGCGCTCCCTTCAAGCCGTAAGGGTTGCAGAGGCAGGCCAGACCGGTCAAGACGCAGGCAACCAGGATCTTCTTCCACCAGCCTCGACGTTCGGGACCAAACGAGCCGGGGCGGATCAATTCATCGACGAGGGCACATCCGATGATGATCGGTTCAAAGATAAACAGCCCTTGCGTGTTCACCCAGAAAACCTGAACGACCGGAAGCGCGAAGGCCAGCCAGGGCTTGCCGTCCCAGCGGAACAGGATGGCGAGGACCATTGACAGGTAAAGCAATGAAAGCGTTTCCGGGCGGATGTACATCCGACCGCTCAGCACCAGAAGCGCCGGAAGCCAGACCAGAAGCATGACCCAGACCGGCCAGTCACGTCGACGCGAGGAGATCAACAAGAAAACGGCCAGACAGGTGATCACGCACTTGGCCAGATTCAGCCCGACCACGCCGCCGTGTTCATAGCCCAAGCTGATGGCGACCTGAAAGCCCCAGCGCAGGTCGATGCACGGCCGATCCGAGGCTCCGTAAGTGAAGGTATCGACGCTCGGAAACGCTCCGGTCCGGCGGATGGTGTCACCGGCCTTCAGGTGCCACCAGAAGTCGGTATCCTTGAGCGGGAACAGGCCCAGCAAGAAGGTCAGCCCGAGAAAGCCGACGATCATCAAGACATCCAACTTGGCCAGTGCGATCCGAGGCGTGGACTCAGGCAAGGTCGAGCTGGGTTTGACGACAGGACGATCGGTCGGGGGAGCCTGGCTCATCGGGACGCTCCGGTCGCTCGCGAAGGGGATAAAAAAAGGAAGGATCGACCCAGCGGCGATCCTTCCAGTTTACCCGGAGGCTTGCGGACCGGTCGAGTCGGAGACGGGCACTCCCGAAGGATTGCCGCCGAGAAGCCAGCCTTCACGAAAGCCAAGATCGATGGATCATTCCGCCGTGGTTGTCTTATTCCGGTCGTAGGTCGCGAGCCAGGCACGGGCTTGCGGCAGGTCGTCGGCGCGGACCCAGACCCTCGGGCCGGAATCCATCGACCCCAGCGCGTCGTGGAGGTCGTAGGTATCGGAGACCGCGTGGATTCCCGCCGCGTTGAGCTGGTCGGCCAGGAACGTCGCCTCCATCAGGTCGAGCGCCAGATAGGCTTCGACGAGGTCTCCCTTGAGCGGTTCGGGTAGCTCGCCAGTCTCTTCCTTGAGTTCCAGCTCGGGGGTGAGCGGTCCGCCGGCAATCGGTCCCGATTTATCATCCGCCTTCACGAACGTCGGGTCCTCGACTCCATCCGACCTCGTTCCACAATTCCAGCAAACGTCGAAGGAGGGGTCGACCTTCGTCTCACACTTCGGGCAAGTCCACATCGGCGGCGGCTCCGGGAAAGATTACTGCGAGAGCGAACGAGACAGGCGAGAGCCTGCCCCGTCGGGAATGACGACGATCAAAGGCGTACCGTGTCGAGAACCTCGGCCGGAGGCAGGATGTAGCCGAAGTAAAAGGGTCCGAACAGAGCGTACTTCGCCGAGCTTTCGTCGAACCGCATCGTATAAACGATATCCTTGAGGAACGACGGGTTCCGGGCCCAGAGGGTCACGCCCCATTCCCAGTCGTCCAGGCCGGTCGAAGCGGTGATGACCTGGCTGACCTTCCCCGCGAACTTCATGCCGCTCCGGCCATGCTGGCTCATCAGCTCGGTCCGTTCCTCGAACGGCAAGGTGTACCAGTTTTGCTCGCCGTCGCGCATCTTGCTCATCGGATAGAAGCAGAGACAGGGCCAGTCGGGAAATTCGGGGTAGAGCCGCTGCTTGTTCATCGGCACCAGACGCTCGGCGTAGGCGTTGACCTTGGTCTGGTAGACGCTGCTCTCGGGGTCGACGCCTTCGCGGTCGCGGAGGATCTTGCCGTAGGCCTCGACGTCGGGGACGTATTCGGAAATCTCGGTGATTGAATAGAACGAGTAGGTCGGCACGATCGCCGGACCGAGCGCCGAGCCTTGCACGGCCTGCTGGATGGCGTGGATCGCGCGGATATCGGTCCCGGCCATCATCAGGCCGAAGTCGGCCTTGTGACCGGGCACGGCGAACATCTGGAGCTGTTCGGGAGCGCCCGGGCGACCGCGATCGACGGCCTCGAGAATCTGCCGACGCCCTTCGTGCCGGGCTTCGGGACTGAGATTCGCCAGCGCCGCCCGATCGACTCGATAGAAGACATGGAGAAAGTGCCAGCCGACGTCGGGGACGAGCGACGCCGGAATCCGCTCGGCCGAGGCGGGGCGATGACCATGCTGCATCGGCTGGGTCGGTGAACCGGCGGTCGGTGGGGTGGTCGAGGTATCCGCGCCTTGCGACATCGGCGAACGCTCCGGAGAAACTCAGGCGGATCGGGCTCGTGGGGGACAGCCTTGATTGTAAGCCAAGACCCGCTCGGGCGAAAGAAGGACGACCGGACCCTCGACCGATCGTGGCGATCGAACGGGCTGTGATGATCATCGCGAAACCGCCGATCCCAGCGGTCGGATCGGACCGAGCGATCCGGCGAGGGGTTCCGCTCTGGGAGCGACAGAACCAGCTTCAGCCGCCCGACCGAGCTTCCGAAATCCTCTTGTATACGGTGGTTCGCTTCACCAGCGAACAAGGATTGATCGTCGGGAGGAATGCCCGTGTCGCGGACCTGGATCACACGCCTCTGGTTGGGATGTCTCGTCACGGTCGGCTCGCTGAGCAACCTCGGCGGACTCGCCCGGGCTCAGACGAAACCGGCGGTCGAGCGCTCACCCGACCAGCCCACGCCGATCGCGTCGACCCGACCCGATCGAAGTTCGACTTCGACGACGATCCCCGGACCGAGCCTGATCCAGGCGGTCATCAAGGTCGACGGAACACCGTCGCCGGGGCTTCAGGTCACTCTCGACGCCTCGGCCTCGACGGGCGGACGGGTCTGGTATCGCTGGCTCCAGACGCAAGGGACTCCGGTCGAGATCGAGGATTCGAGCCGGGTCCAGGCTCACTTCACGGTGCCCGCCGAAGCGTCGAGCCTCGGCTTCGTGCTGGTCGTCGGCAACGCCACGGGCGTCGATGCGAAGTCGGTCACGATCGAGGTGGAAGATCCGGAATCGACCGGCAAAGTCCTTCGGGCCGATGCGGGCGACGATCAGGCCGCTCGGGTTGGTCGGCGGGTCACTCTCAACGGAGTCCGGAGCGAGCCGAGGGGGAAACTCCGCTACCGCTGGGTCCAATCGGGCGGGCCGAAGGTGGTGCTCAAGGTTAACGACGGCCCGACCGCCTGGTTCGTGCCGATGGTTTCGGGAACCTATGAGTTCGCCTTGATCGTTGCCACGAGCACGGGCGAGATCTCCCAGCCGTCGACCGTGGCGATCAGCGTCGGCGGGACGGTCCGGGCGTCGAGCGATGCCGCCCCGATGGCGATCGACGAGCTGGCGAGGGTCTCGCTGGCCTCGATCGAAGGGGGTCAGAAGTACGCGGACGACCTCTCGAAGACCTTCGATACCGTGGCCGACGGGATCGATCGGTTCAAGACCTTCGCCGAGGCGATCGCCGAGACCACCCGGCGGCTCGACGCGGTTGTCCCACGCGACAAGGAACGGCGGGCCGTCTGGATCGAGCGACTGTTCACGCCGCTGATGGCCCGGGTCGTCACCGGCATGAAGCCCGAAGGGATCGACCTGACGCAGCCCGAAGCCCAGGCGAAGCCGCTGACCCCCGACCAGAAGACCCGGCTCGCCGAGCAGTTCCGCTACACGGCCGCCGGGCTCCGGGCGTCGAAGACCCTGCGTTGAGCTTGTCGGTCGTCGGCCGAGGATGATCCCCAGCCGACGACTTCCGGCGGCGATCAAGCCTTGGCGTGAACCGAGAAGCCTTCGCGATACTCACGCTTGAGGAACTTGTCGGCCTCGGGCTTGCCTTTGACCTTCATCGCGACCGGGTCCCACTCGATCTTGCCGCCGAGCTTCAGCGCGACGACGCCCAGCAGAACGGTCTCGGTCAGCCGGGCGGCGTAGTCGAAGTTCGACAGCGCCAGGGATGGGTTGTTGGCCTTGATGGCGTTGACCCACTCGGTGAAGTGGCCGGGCGAGTTCGGGATCGTGGCCGCGACCTTGGGCGGCTCGCTGAAGCGGTTGCGGGGCAACAGGGTGTATTCCGCGCCGTAGTCGTTGGTCGAGAAGAACGAGCCTTTCTCGCCGATCAGAAGCAGGCCGCTGCCGGGCATCGGCTCGCCGTGGAGCTTTTGCTCGATCTCGGATCGCTTCTCCTTGGGGAGGTTCTTGCCGCCGTCGTACCAGACCAGGTCGAGCGGGGGGCGGCCCTGGCGTTCGCCGAAGTGGGTCTTGATGATCGACCAGGTGGGGTAGGTCTCGTGATCGACGATCCCCGAGGTATCGACGACCTCGACGGTCTCGGGATCGAACAGGTTCAAGGCCATCGCGGCGACGTTGATGGTGTGGCAGGCCATGTCGCCGAGTGCCCCGGTCCCGAAGTCGAGCCAGCCTCGCCAGGCGAACGGATGATAGGCCGGGCTGTAAGGACGTTCGGGAGCCGACCCCAGCCACTCGTACCAGTGGACCTGGTTGGGAATTCCCTTGATCTCGGTGGGGCGAGCGATCCCTTGCGGCCAGATCGGCCGGTTGGTCCAGACGTTGATTTCCTTGACGGCACCGAGCGCTCCCGAGCGGATCAGCTCGACCCCTCGGCGGAAGCCGTCGGCCGAGGTTCCCTGGTTGCCCATCTGGGTGCAGAGCTTGTGCTCGGTGGCGAGCGCCCGGAGGATTCGGGCTTCCTCGACCGACCAGGTGAGTGGCTTCTGGATAAAGGCGTGCTTGCCCATCCGCATGGCCATCGCGCCGGCCGGGGCGTGGGTATGGTCGGGAGTGCTGACGGTCACGGCGTCGATCTGGTCGCCGATCTCCTGGAGCATGGTCCGATAGTCGGTGTATTTCTTGGCCTTGGGAAACCTCGCGGCCATCTTGTCGAGGGTTTTCTCGTCGATATCGCAGAGGGCGACGATCTCGCCGTGCTTGCCGGCATCGTTGGTGTCGCTCTCGCCCTTGCCGCCGACGCCGATACAGGCGAATCGGACCTTCTTGGCGGGCGTGTCCTGGAAAGCGATGGCGGAGGAAGCCGCGGGAATCATCGAGCCGGCCACGCCGGCCAGCGCGGTCTGACGAAGGAAATCACGGCGATGCGTTCGACCGATCATGGACGCGGTCCTTCCGTTGAGAAGAGTGGAGGAGGGAGACCCGGCCCTCGACGACCCTCGAAGGAACCAGGCCAGCCCCGAGTATGCCTGGACCGAATCGACTTCGCAACCGCTCAGGAATTGGCTCGGTGCTTAGTCGAGAATGATCTGGCCGGAGGCGAAATCGATCGTCAAGGTCCGTCCTCTCAAAAAATCGAGGCCGAGCAAACCGTCCAGTCCTGAGCTGGGCGGCAAGGCGTGGCAGATCACGGAGTGTCCGAATCGATGCTGTCCCAAGCTGCTCAAACGCGTGAGGACGACGATTGGGACTGTCTCGATCGAGCTTCCCGTCGTCATCGAAATCTGCCTGGGAGACTGATCAGGATCGAATCCTAACGAAAGGAGCGTCTCTCGGTTGATCAATGTGGTCGTCGCGCCGGTATCGAGTGCGAGCTTGACCACGACACTTCCAAGTGGGCCCGTGATCTCAGCATTCAGCAAGATCGGTCCACTGGCGGCATGAAATGGCTGACTGCTCATAAGACCAGTGCCATATTCTCGGGCCAGGTTCCGAGATAGCGAACAGCGAATCGACCGGGCTGAAGTTCTCTCGCTTTTCGATAGACCTCGTCGCGATCCGGACTGTGGAACAGGATTTTTCCGGAGATCACCTCAAGTCCGTCATCCGTCTCAGGCTCGCCGATCAGCACCCAATCGGGGGCGTACTCGGCCTCGATCTCCGCCATTTTCAAGATCCGATTCATCACGGCCTCGATGGGTTGAACATTCGACCTTAAATCAATCCTCGCAGTCGGCCAGCGTTCCCACAAGTCAAAATCTGAAGTCTTGCCGGAACTCCTGGAACTCCCCTCCCATCCATGAACCCGACCTTCGGTCGTCCGATCGGCGCGGGTTTTGCAAGAACATGGTGATCATTCCGTCCAGATCGAGACTTTAACGGGAGACACAATCATGGCCACGACCACTTCGGATTACTCGGTTGCCCCTCACGAGCATAAGGAAGGGGAGATCACCAAGGCGATCGAGTACTACACCAGCCAGATCCCCTCGGGCACCTACCTGAGCCTGGCGATGGGATCGATCGGTCTGTCGCTGGCCTTGCAGGCGATGGGCAAGAAGCATGGCGCGACGTTTGTCGGCCACTGGGCGCCGACGTTCCTTCTGCTTGGGCTCTACAACAAGCTGGTGAAAGTTCAAGGGTCGGAATAACCGCGAAACGCTCCCGATTGCGACCGACCCTCAGCTCGCCGCTCCCTGTGGAACGAGCTGGGGGTTAATTTATGGAAAGCCCCCAGTTTTCCGCGGCCTTGAATTTGTCCGTCCGGTCGCTTGACGAGGCCTCCGAGGACTGACTAGGATGCCGGTCACGACGACCTTTTCGGTCGGATCGTTCTTGAGTTCTGGAATAGTTGCGAGAGTCGCCGCCTTCGGGCCGATATTAAGGTTCGGAGGGGAACGAGGTCGTCGGCCATCGTCGGTGCCAGCGACGGAATCTCGGATCTCCTCAAAGGCAGGGGGCGCTCGCCGATGGATCGGACGGGAACGGGGATCGCACCCGTGGTCACGGAAACCCACCAAGCTCACCTGGTGGGTCTGGATGGGAGGGGCATGTCGGGCCTGGCCCAGATGCTCGTGCAGAGAGGTTTCGTGGTGACCGGGTCGAACCCGACCCCGAGCCCGAACACCGAGCG
>JAJYCH010000077.1 GCA_021778575.1 Planctomycetota bacterium | reverse complement strand
CAAGCTCCAGTGCGCCAGCAACCTCCGCCAGGTCGGGCTGGGTCTGGCTCAGTTCGTCAACACCAAGAATTACTACCCGAATGCCGGCACCTTCGGCGAGAGCTTCAATGAGATCGCCAACGCTCCGACGAAGACCACCCTGGCCACCTCGGTCATCAATGGTTGCTTCTCGGGCGTGACCGGCCACCAGTTCAACAGCTCGTACCCGCTGTACAACTGGGTCGTCGACATCCTGCCCTACCTCGACAACGCCGAATATTCGAACGCATGGAACAAATCCATGCCGTACTTCGACCAGACCACCCCGATCTCCGTGGGTGGACCGACCAACTTCACGATCAGCAACACCGGTATCGGCATCCTGAAGTGCCCGGAAGACCTCACCGCTCTGCCCGGCCAGGGGAACCTGTCGTACGTGGTCAACATGGGCTTCACCCGCTGGGGCCAGCTTGTCGCCAACAGCGGAGCCAATACGGTAGGCTGGACGCCGTCCAACGCCAACAGCACGACCAATCCCGACGGTTCGGATAATGCCAACGGAATTGCTTTCTCGCCATCGATTTCTGCCAAGCTGGGTGTGATGTTCCTGGGAACCGATACCGGCACCTACAAGTGGGACCAGCGGACCTCGACCAGTTCGATCGTCGACGGTTCGAGCACCACGATCCTGGCCTCGGAGAACTTCCTCGCCGGAGCCTCGGCCGGTCACAGTTCCTACACCGGCACGGTTCCCATCACCAACTGGGCCTGCCCGCACCCGAACTACATGGGCTTCATCGCTTCGGATACCGTCTTCACCTCCGGCATGAACCTCTCGCCGACCATGGTCGGTGGAATTCAGTCTGACGGAGCCGGTTGGGCGCTGGCCAACACCAAGAACGCCTCTTACGCCAGCGGCATTTCGGCCATGGAAGCGATCAATTACGGGATCAACCTGTCCGACAAGGGCACCTTCCCGTTCCCCTTGAGCAACCACAACAACGGAATCAACATGTTGTTCTGCGACGGCTCGCTCAAGTTCGTCAACGACACCATCGACGGCACCGTCTACTCCAAGCTGATCACCCCGCAGGGAAGCAAGCTTCCTGGCAACATCCGCCAGCTCCCGGTTGACGCTTCGGCCATCGACTGAGTCGCGGACGGCTTCGCGTCGAATCGAAAGGGCGATTCAACAGACCCGTCCGGTCCCTGTCTCAACAGGGTCCGGACGGGTTTTTTTGTCGGGCCATCAAACCGGCAAGCGTCGGAGAAAATCAAGAAACTTCGCCGTGTCGCGGAGCGGAGGCCCGTGCCCGAAACAGACAAGGCGGGGCTCAAGCCCCAGTTCGAGGATTCGCCGGGCCGAGCGTCGGTTCAACGCCGGGTCAACCGTGAAGAACGAGGGCGGTTCGTGAAGGCCAGTCAAACTGGTGAACACGTTCATGTTCGTCAAGACATCCCCCAGGATCAAGACCCGATCCGACTCGCGCCAGAAGGCCAGATGACCGGGGGAATGACCGGGAACTTCAAGGACCCGGAACTCGCCGACCCGATCCCCCTCGACCAGCCGCCGGGCAACGGGACAGGCCGGCCCGGCCAGTAACCGCCCGGTCAGCCACGAGATCGGATTGCCGGGCATCTGCGTCGAAAGACGGCCCGATTCGATCGCTTCGGCGTCGAGTGTCCCACACCAGAGCGGAATCTGGAACACCTCGGAGACTGCCCGGCTTCCCCCTTGATGGTCGGGGTGAGCATGGGTCAACGCCTGCGCCACGATCTCTCGACCCTGGAGCTGATGGATCAGCCGGTTCGAGAAGAACTTGACTCCCGAGTCGAACAGAATTCCCTCGGAGAAGTAACAATTGATCGAGTTTTGAGGAAATCCATCGAATTGCTCGATCCCATCGGAGAGGCGCTTCATGGTAAAATCTCATTCGCCTGGAGGTTCCGGCTGATTCCGGGGGCCTTGATTGAACCCGATCCGGCCGGATTGAAGCAACCATCGTGGTCCGATGCTCAAGGGAGTGACCAGAGGCCTGTTCGTGCTCTGACGAGAAAGTATTCATAGTCATGGCCTACTCCAACAAGTCCTCGGGAAATCAAGATCGCTCCCTGGCCCGTAATGAGAAGGCCTGGAAACGAAATCTCGTGACCCCCTGGGATCAGAAATGGAACGAACTCTCGGTCCAGGCCCGCAGTGCCTACTTGAACATCCTGACTCCGCCCGTTCGATTCACCGCAGTGACTCAGCTGACAATCCCACTGGCCAAGGTCACGCCGGAGGTTGCCGAGGAACTCGCCGCCGCCGGATTCGCCCGGATCAAGCAGGGGGTCGGCAATAAAACCGCCAAGATCGGCGCGATGTCCACGACCTATGATTTCTCGATGCGCATTCGAGCGATCCAACGATACAAACTGCTGACGACTGCTCAACCCGTGAACCTGTTGGCTTACACCAATGAGGCGTTCGTCAATGACGCTCAACCGGTCGTGGCCGAGGTGCTGGCCGCGAACAAGCTCTACGATCCCGTCTCAATTGGCGAAGCCCTCGAAAAGTATGTGACCACAAACCAGTGGCCCGAGTGGGCGCTCAAGGCAACCCGATCTCCTTCCTGCTCGGTGCTTCTGAAAGCACTCCGGAAAGCTCCAGGACCGGTCAAACTCGCCGATCTCCCGGCCCTGGTGCCAGATGTCACTCCGTCCGATCTCGGCAATGACCTGGCTTTGCTGCTGGCTCGTCTGGCCGTCTTCGAAGACCTTGACCCACAGACCTTCGAGATCATCGTTGGCCTGCTGCCGATCGTCCGTGAAAATCGCCGAGGACCGCACGCTTCCGAAACCAGCGACGAGCTTCTGGTCTGCGACAAACCCCGCGAAATCGGGCCGATCGGTGGCCTCGCGATCAACGATCTTCGGGTTCTCCTGCTCGAAGTGGCAAGTGAAGCCCCCCGAATCAAAAAGGATGGCAGCATCTTCGCCAAGGAAGAGGAAAGGTTTATTTCCGCACTCCCACCGTTGCCGGAATGGCTGGAAAAGTTTCTCGGGCTCTCCCGGGAGTACCGTCTCAACGAAGCTTATCTCAATGCGCGATCTCTCGAATTCCTCGAGACCGAGCACGAAGAAAAGGCAATCTGGCTTCGTCTCAGTGACGACGGACGGAAATGGCTGTCACTCGGCCTGGAAGAACAATACGTTCAGTTTTATGAATCTTTTAGTGATGATCTGGATGACATCCCGTTTTCGAAAAAAAATCACCAGATGTCCAGGTATCTCAGTGGTCGAATGTACGACTACGACGACCTTGATGACTCGGAAGATTTTTATGGGATCGAGGTCAAGATTCATCGATTGTCGGGAACTCGGGAGCGTTATTACAGCTATTACTCACGCATGGAGGAAGAAGTCGCTCGCGCGTTACGGAACGCGGTTCGCAAGGCATTCGAGACGTTGCCCCTTGGTATCTTTTATCGCTGGGAAAGCGTCCTGCAACACTTGCTCAAGCCCAAATTGAATCCGCTGCTTCTCGGAGGCGATGGATCGAAGCTGGTCATCTTTGTCGAACAGCGCCAGGTTCCCCGACTTCCGGCAGGTTTCAGCGAAGCCGGAAAGATCTTTCTCAATCGGTTTTTGATCGATCGACTGCTGCCCCTCGACGCGTTTCGGCCGGCGATTGATGATCAGGGAAATGTCTGTATCGCCCGCTTGCCAAGGTTTGCCGGTTACTTTGGTCTGCCGTATGATCCCGGTAAAGAGGAGACTTCGGGCGCGACAAAAGTGATCGTCCAGCCCGATTTTAGCCTGCTGATCATCGGTCTCGACCCCGCTCCCGCTGTCGAACTCGCGCCGTTTTGCGACCGAGTGGGCGGACACGCGGGGCAGGGGCTCCTGACCTTCAAGATCACTCGTGAATCGGTCGTCCGGGGGGCGGTTCAGGGCCTGGATGCCGCGGCGATCCTCGGCCGTCTCAATAAATATGCCAGCGTCGAGATACCAGCCAATGTCACCAAAGAGATCAAAGAATGGGCAAGCTGGATTCGCCTGGTCAATCTCCGGCCCGTCACCGTCGTTCGCTGTCCCGACTCCTCGACCGTTGCACGGGTCGTCGCCGTCCTGGGCAAGAAGGCCGAAGTTCTCGGGGCGAACCTGGTCGCTCTCCACATCCCGAAACTCACCAGCGTCGAACGCCATAAGCTTCAGGAGAATGGAATCTTGATCACGAAGCAGGATATCATGATCCATAAACCGGCAAACGAATCAACTCAGACCGCGAGCCAAGCCCCAGAGAATCCCCAAAAACCTGGTCGCCCGAAAAAGGCGCGCTGATGTCAAAGTATACCAGCTTGTTAGAATGCGGCAGGATAATTCGCTTCGATACGTCGCCGACCGCTTTGGTCCAGTCTTGATCCCGGTTTTTCGCGAAATCGAGACAAGTCCGGTTTTTCGTCCTAACTAACTCACGTGGAGGAACGACAGACTCACGCTTTGAACTGGCGGAGACCACTCGTGCTTGATGCGGAGAATTGCCGAAGGATCGGGCTGATGCTGCTTTTGACGACAGTTGCTTCCGAGGCGTCCTCGACCGCCCGAGCGGGCTTCATCGACCGGCCGACGACGATCGACCCGACCAGTCACCAATCGGCTGGCGAACCTCCGCAATGGGTTTCCATCGGAACTCGGCTGGCAATCGCTCCGAAGTGCGCCCCGGCACTCGATCAAGAGATCGATTTCTTCGATCGTCTCGTCCAGAGCCCATTCACGTTGTTGGGTGAAAGCCCTCAGACAGCGGACGGCACCGAAAACTGGACCAGCTTGATGAACGGAGTGACTTGGCAATCAGACGTTCCGCAAGCATTGAACACGCCTGACAACGGGTGGATCATGGCCAGAATCCCCGGCCGGATTGGCGCTCGGATCGACTTTCACAACGATCGGCATCAACGTCGAGAAATGGCTTTTACCAATTCAGGTTTCCTTGAAGGTCCACCTCTGGATCGCGTGGATGCGCCTTCCAGCTTGGTATCGCTTGGAATTGGGTTTGTGGTTCTCTCTGTCTTGAGTTCGCGAGGCACAAAGGATCTGGCGATTCCCGCGATCCCGAAGGCGAAGGACGCGCCGGCATTCGTTCGCTCGTGACTATTGCTGAGCGAGCCGTGTCGCGATTCAGGAGTTTCGAGCCATTTCACTTATCCTGCGGCGTCGAGACGCGAGCGGAGCGCCCCGGCTGCTTTTCGAGGGAACTCAGCGCGAGTGATCGCCGAACTGACGGCGACTTTTCGGGCTCCGGCTTCGAGGACCTCGTCGAGGTTGGCTTCGTTGATCCCGCCGATCGCAAACCAGGGAAGTCGGGAAGATTCGGCCGCTTGACGGACGTAACCGATTCCGGCGAGGTCGTCGAAATCCTTGGTCGTGCTGGCGAAAACCGGCCCGACGCCCAGATATCCAGCGCCTTCCAGAACAGCTTTCTCTAGCTGGATGCGTTCATGCGTCGAGACGCCGATCATCATCCCCGAGCCAACGACCCGTCGAGCGTCGCGAATCGAGATGTCCTCCTGGCCGAGATGGACCGCATCGGCCCCGGCGAGGCGAGCCAGGTCGGGCCTGTCGTTCATGATGAAGCGGGCGTGGGCCTGGGCGGTCAAGATCCGGACCTCCCGCGCTCGACGAAGTAGCTCGCGATCCGGCAGGTTTTTCTCGCGGAGCTGGATCGCTCCCGCCCCGCCGGCCAGCGCTTCACCGACGATCCAGGTCAGGTCGCCGAAAGTCGGCAACCCGCCGACGAGGACCATCAGATTCACATCCGCCAGACTCTTTCGCGAGGCCAGGGCGGTGAGAGTCAGTTTTTCCAGAGTATAAACATCGTAGCGGAGAATCTCGAACCGTCCCGAGAGCCAGACGTTCAGCAGCTTGCTATACTCTTCCAGCGATCGGAGCGCCTCGCCGGTCCGGGCGAAGTTCGCCATCAAGACGGCGCGGGGGTTCTCGCGCGTTTGTTCGGTGTCGGTCATGATATGAGTGCCGACGTCGCCCCGGGTATCGCGTGAGTCGAGCAGCAACTCTTGATCCAGACCCCGGATCGCCTCACCCAGGCGGTGGCGGACTTCCTTGATTCGCCGGGTGAGCAGCGGATCATCGAGCGCGAACCGGATGTAGTCCTCGGCGACCCGGAGCCCTTCGCGCGCCCGATTGGCCGAGGCGTCGAGGATTCGCGCGAGATCGACCGCCTGGGTAGGGTCGACGAGTTCGAGGCCGGGGATCTCGGATGCGAGCGGGATCGGTGCCGATTCGGCCACCGCGACCTCGTCAAAGGTTCTGAGCAGTTCCGCGACCGCCAGGCCCGCGTCGGTCAGTTGACGGGCGATGGTTTCCTCGGCCGCGAGCAGGCTGGCCAGAAGGTGCTCGGTCCCGACCGATTGAGTCCGATCGTAAGCCTTGGCGCGGCTGGAGGCGTCGCCAAGCGCCGCTCGCGTGGCGGTCGCGATCGGCACCGATCGCTCGGAATCCGTCCCCTCCGCCTCGGGGGCCTCGATCGCGAATCCCAGGGCTTCGAGAAGCTGCTCGGGCGTGAGACCGAATTCGAGGAGCAACGCGGCCGCCCTACTCTCGGACTCGTCGGCGAGAGCCGCCGCCAGGTCGATCAACTCGACCGAATCTGCCGATCGTGCTCGAGCCCGACCCTCGGCCCGGCGCAAGGCTCGCAATGCGCTGGCGGTGAACGATTCGAACATGACTGAGTCCGTGAAAATCTGAGTTCGTGCAGGATGGGTCGAGCCGGTATCGTCAATTCTGGTCGTCGTTCACCCGGAGAAATCTGGTGAATGAGCACTCGCCAAGAGCGACATTGAAAAGGCCAGGAAGTTTATGCAGATTTGTAGCTTTGAGAACAGTTCCCCAAAAATTGCCCCGGGATTCTTCAGTCGAGGTCAATAGTTCATAGCAGTGGATCGTATGACCATCAATGGAATAGACCGGTTGAACCACGATTGGATTCCGTCGAAAAGTCAGGGCGACCAGAATCCACAGAATCACAAGCATCGGGGCAACTATACCAATGCTGATCGCGGCAAACGATGCGTTGACGAATCGATTCATGGTTTTTTCCCAACAATTGAACGGCCCCTCGTCCTCACGGGGAGCGTGCGGACGAGGGGCATCGCGTTGTTTCTGACAATCCGGTCGCTTACTTTTTCGGCGCGATTTTTTCCGCCATCGTGGCCAGAGCCTTGTCGAGCTGTTTGTCCTCGAACTTCTTGGGCTCCGCCTTTTTCTCCTTGTCGTCTCCCTTGGCTTTTTCCGCCTTGGGCTTGTTCCGGCTGGAGAGGAAATCACGCTCGCGTCGACCGATGTACCAGTCGCGGTATTCTTCGCGGGTCAGAGGGACTTCCAGACCTTTGTCGGGAGTCACCCCCCACTCGTCGGTGTCCTTGGCGTTTTTGAATCGGTGGATATTCTTGCCTGATGGCCGCCAGTAGGTAGCGACGGTCAGCTTCAGCACGCTGTTGCCGTCTTCGAGGTCAAGGATGTTCTGGACCGAACCCTTACCATACGACCGCTCGCCGAGGACGATGGCTTTGCCGTGGTCCTGAAGGCAGGCGGCGAGGATCTCGGATGCCGAGGCCGAATTATGGTTGACCAGCACCGCCATCGGGAAGCCGGAGTAGCCGCCTTCCTTGCGGGCCTCGAAGACTTTCTCGGTCGTGTTCCGCCCGCGAGTGCTGACGATCTTGCCTTCGTCGACGAACATGTCCGCGATCTCGACGGCCGAGCTGAGCAGGCCGCCCGGGTCGTCGCGGAGGTCGACGATCAACCCCTTCATCCCTTCGCGGGTCAGCGAGTCGAGGGCATCCTTGACGTGGTCGGCGGTATCCTGGACGAAATTGGTGATCCGGATGTAGCCGATCTTCTTGGCGGGATCGAGCATGAACTCCCACTCGTCATTCGGTTTTCGCCGGTCGCCCATGACGCTGGGAACCTCGATGATCGCGCGGTTGACCGTGATGATCTCGGCCTTCTCGGTCTCTTCGTGCAGGAGGTTCAGCTTGACGGGGGTGCCGGGCTGGCCCTGGAGCGATTCGACCGCCTTGTCGAGTGAGAGCCCCTCTGTCGAAACGCCGTCGATATCGAGGATCAGGTCTCCCGCCATGACTCCGGCGGTGTAGGCCGGGGTGCCGACCATCGGAGCCACGACCTTGAGCCGCTTCGAGTCCTCATCCACTTCGACGGTCATTCCCACGCCGCCGAACTTCCCTTCGATCTGCCGCTTGAAGGTCTTCCACTGCGAGGTATTGATATACGTCGAATGCTGGTCGAGATCGGCGAGCATCCCTCGGAGAGCGCTTTCCATCAGTTGCCGGCGAGTGACCGGCGTGACATAGTTCTGCTGGACCTGTTCCACGGCGTCGACGAAGACGCCGTACATCTCGGAGACCTCGTCTTTTTGCTTGGCTCCCTGGCTCACCTGCCAGCAGAGCAGCGACACCGCTCCCACCATGATGATCGAGTAGAGGTTCTGTCGAGGCATGGACGGTGACCCTCCTGGGCGGCTTCGGCGTTCGGTTCGATTCGAGTTCCGATCAAATCGGGCGGCATCGGCCTGACGGTGCAGAGGGGCCAGCTCGCCGGGACTCTTATTCACTTTAGTCTGTCGTCAAACTCGGAAGCAAGCCGCCAGCGTGCGAGGCAATCGGGGAGATCCGTCTATTTCGCCACTCCGCCCGTGTAAACCGGTAATGGAACGGACAAGGCCGCTTGCTTCTCGGCCTGAATCCGTTCCGCGTGGAGTTTCGCGAGATGTGCCCGATTTGCTTGCGTTTGAAGCCGGTAACGCGTGAGACCAAGAAAGAGCCCGGAAATGGCCACAAGCACCATGATCAGGGCAATCGTCGGTCGTAACGGGCGGTTCAGCGTCGGAAATAGGCCGGTCGGTGGAGACTGTTCCATCGGGATAATCTCCTGGGCTCGGCCTTCATCACGGTTCGATTCTCATCCACAGCCCGGCGCCCGCTCCATCTTGCGTCAACCCTGGGGCTTTCCGGCAAATCTACCTGCCTGGAGGACCGGAGTGGCCGTGGAGACGGGAGCCTCAAGGTCTTCTGGTCGCGCGATGACCTTTTCACCCACCTTGAGTCCCTGGAGAACCTCGGCGTAGGATTCGTTCATCAAACCAATCTGGAGCGATTGCCAGCGCCATTGGCTTTGATCGGGCGATGTCGCGACCGCGGCGTAAGGCTTGCCGCCGAACCAGCGGAGAGCCGGAATCGGGATCTTCACCGCTTCGGGGCGTGCCTCGATGAAGAACGAAATCTGGGCGCTCAACCCAGGTCGAAGCCCCTCGAATCCGCCGGAATCGATCAGAACCGTCGCGAAGTAAATCCGGGTGTCCGAGCCGATGCCGTTGGGCGCGGGGATCGCGGTGACCGACGTGACGGTCCCGTCCACGGGCCGGTCGGGGAACGCATCGATCCGGATGATCGCATGTTGTCCCACCTTGATCGAGCCCACTTTTGATTCGTTGATCCTGGCCCGGACCTGCATCTTCTTGGCGTCGGGCAGGTCGAAAATTGCCTGTCCCTGACGGACGGTTGCTCCTTCCATGATGACGGCCGTCGGGGCTCGCCAACCGTTCGAGGGGGGTAGGGAATAGACCACGATTCCTTCGCGAGGCGCCCGGAGCGTGCAATTCTGGACCATCAGTTGGAGCCGTTTGAGCCGGTCGTTTTCGAGCTGAAACGCCGATTCCTGGGCCAGCACGTCGGCCCGATTGGCTTCGAGCTTGGCTTCGAGCGACTTGATGAGCTTCGGGCCGGTGTAATCGATCAGCCGACGCTCCATTCGAAGGGCTTCGGCCAGAGCCAGTTGGGCACGCTCCAAGGAGAGGATATCCGCCATGTACTGGGCGTTCGCCCGGTATCCCTTGGCGTAAACACCTTTTGACCAATCGAGATTCCGTCGGGCGCGATCTTCCTCGGTCCGACAGGAGCTCAGATACTGGCGGATCAACTGAAGATCCTGCTTGTAGATACCGTCGCGATATTCCTGAAGTGAGATCTCATTCACTTCGAGGATCGAGCGGGACTGGATCACCCGGGCCTTGGCATCGTCGTAGCGGATCTGCTGGGCGATCACTTCATCGCGATAGGCGGCCGAATCGAGTTCACAGACCATTTCACCGGCGGTGACCTGTGTCCCTTCCGGCTTGATCATGATGATTCGGGTCGAGCCGGGCGTTTCCGTTTGAACGCCACCACCTCGGTTGCCGCCTCCACCGCCACCGCCTCCACGGTTGCCACCAGCACCACCACCACCACTCGACTTGGTCTGGGCACCACCCGACTTCGTGGAGGCCTTCAACGGCTGGTAATTGGGAACAGTCATGGTAAAGCTGCGGATGGTCGGTCGAACGGCGACGGGAGCGGAAGCGCTCGCGCTCGAATTCCCGCCGTTGCCACCACTTCCACCACCACTTCCGCCTCCACCACCACCGCCGCCTCCGCCACCGCCGCCTCCGCTGCCACCTCCGCTGCCACCACCCATTCCCCCGCCGTTGCCACCACCACTTCCTCCGCCGCTACCGCCTCCGGGACTTCCCGAGGCAGAGCCACTTCCCCCGGCACTCGACGACGCGGTCGATTTCTTCGAGGAACTCTTGGAACTCTTGGTCGAATTTGCCTTGGTTTTCGCCGCGCTGGCGCCGGTGGTTCCACTGCTCGAACTCGCGCTCGCCGTGGGAGCGGCCCCGGCGCTTGGGCCGCTGGCGGTACGGTTCTGCGCACTCGCTCCGCCCGCCGCTCCACCCTGCGTCTTGGTCGTTGACCCACCGACGAGACCGATCATCGCTTCGACCTGGCAACGTACCGTCGTGTTCGCCGCGCTTTCGAGAGTCCCCGTTTCCTTGACGAAAACGGCCAACGATCCCGTTTCCACATCAAACGTGGGCAGTCTCACCGGTTTGGCTTCCCAGGCTTGAGCCGGCCGATATCCCGAATCCCAGGCCTTCGCGAGGCCGAGCGTCAACGTGACGACGACCGCGATGACCGCCAGACGGAAACCAAGGAGGTTTCGCTTC
>JAJYCH010000076.1 GCA_021778575.1 Planctomycetota bacterium | reverse complement strand
GGTTGAAACCAGCCTCCAACTCAAGTGATTCCGGCGAGAATGAAACATCATAATGAAATCGATTTTGATAGGCGGATTCCACATGCACAAGTTGATCGAGAAGGAAAGGAATGGCTTCTCTTTTCGGAGTATACATGTCAATCATCCACCCGAGATCGTCATTGCGAAGAAGTCGTTCCAGGATGGTTGGGGATTCAGGCGTCATGCGGCCCTCGCATAAGTGGTAACGATGTCGCTCCATAACCAATCGCGAATATCTTCCAGGATGGATTGCATTTGGGCCGTATTGGGATTATCGATCACAACTGTCACCTCATCCGATCGGACAATCAGGTAGAGCATCGAGTTTTCGGCGGAGTCGGGGCTATCGGAATCCCAGGCGGCTTCCGCAACTGCGTCAGGGTAAGCCAGAAGTTCTTGCACCCGGCCCAGAGGAATTTCACCAAGCCGTTGGTATTTCTCCCCTGTGATTGCATCTTCGAATCGGACATAAGGCCAATGTCGGCCGACAATCCTGGCGCAGGCTTCAAGAGTTGCGGAGTCACCGACCGCAGGGAAAACGATGTCGTTCCCACCAATCATCAGAGTTCCTCCGCAATCGTTTCCGTTTCCCCATGAAGCTCTTGCCGATCTTCTTCCACGGGGTAATCATCCTTACTGTAATGAATGTGTTCTCCACGTCCGCCACGTATTGTCGGAAGATCTTCTCCACCTGAAAAGCCAAAAACGAACTTTGTCTTTTCTCCACAGCCCCGGACGAACAATCGCTTCCCTAAGTTTTTCGTTCCAGGAGGAAGCGTGGTGAAGTAGACAGCTTTCGGGTGATCGCATGGAGGCTTCGACGCCTTGAAGAGCCAGATGACTTGAGAACTGATCGCTTTGAATCCCTTAGCGTCTGTATAGTGAAACAAGCTTTATCTCCACCGACCCTCAGCTTCTGACAAAAAAGTTGGGCCTGGTGGTATCTCTGAATTCTCAGTCATTCCGCATTCTAACAGCGTACGCGTCGAAGAGAACCCTTTCGATTTCAATGAGATTCACGCCAGGACCGCGCGAACCGGCTCGGTTCCGGTCTCGGTCAGGGGGACGGGTCTTGATCCGACCATGTAATCTTTTTCGTGATTGATGCCGACGGCCTGGTAGATCGTGGCGAAGAGTTCGGCGGCTCCAATCTCGCCGTCGATGACTTTTTGGCCCTTCTCATCGGTCTTGCCGAAGACCGTCCCCCCCTTGACGCCACAACCGGAGAGCGTCGCGCTCCAGGCCGAGGCGAAGTGGTCTCGTCCCAGGCTCGCGTTGATCTGCGGGGTCCGGCCGAACTCGGCCAGCGTGACGACGAGCGTGTTTTCGAGGAGTCCTCGCTGTTCGAGATCGTCCAGGAGCGTCGACATCACATGGTCGAGTTCCGGGACGAGTTCCTGGTGGGTCTCGAAGTTTTGCCCGTGGCTATCCCACCAGGCCCGGGCGACCCGGACGAACGGGACGCCCGCCTCGACCAGCCGACGGGCCACCAGCGCTTGCTCGCCGAACTGGGTGGGGCCATAAGCGTCGCGGACCTTCTGGGGCTCTTTGGTCACGTCGAACAGCGTGTCGCTGGCCATCAAGCCTTTGACCCGCTGGTACGCTTCATTGTGGGAGCTGAGCGCCGTCGAGGCTCGACCCCGCTCGAACCTTCGGGTGAGCAGTTCGCGAAGCTCGGCGCGTTCGGTGTGGTCGAGTTCGGTGATCGACTCGGGCCGGCGGATGTTCTCGGGAACCAGGTTCGTGGTCAACTCGATCGGCGAGAACCGCGAGCCGAGGAAGCCCGATGCCCCGGGAGCGAAGTCGCGTCCTTCGGTCGGAGCATAAAAGCTCACGTAGTCGGGAACAGGGCTCTGACCACGCCCCAGTTCCTTGGCGATGACGGCTCCCATGTCGGGATAGTTCAGGCTCGGGTCGCCCATCCGCCCGCGCATCATCAGCCTGGCGGCTCCGCCGTGATCGCCGTTCTTGGTGTTGAGCGATCGGATGATCGCCGTTCGATCCATCCGTCTGGCCATCTTCGGCATCAGTTCGGAAATGTTGATTCCCGGAACGTTGGTAGGGATCGACCGGAATGGGCCACCCGTCGACGTGCCCGGCTTGGGGTCCCAGGTTTCGAGCTGGCTCGAAGCTCCCGCGAGCCAGAGCAGGATCACCCGCTTCGACTGCTTCTTCAACTCGGCCGCCAGGACCGGCGATCGCAGGACGTTCAAACCGCCCATGTCGGCGGCGAAGGCGGCCGAACCAGCCGCCAGGGTTCCCAGGAAACCTCGACGGCTGAGCGAGTGGTCGGTCGAGCCACAGAAATTGTCGCGCTGGGTGGCCATCAAGCAAGCTCCTCCGTCGTGATCTTGGATTTTTGATCGGAGATCGCAATGATTCTCAATCAATGATTGAAACGGAACTCGCCACTGGCCAGGAGCGCCCAGACGAGTTGCCGCGCGGCTTCGACCGGTCGGTCCTCGCGATGGGCGAGAAATTCGCCGAGCAGCGCGATTTCGTCGGGGTCGGGCGACCGCGAGAGCACGTTCCGCACGGCTAGCTCCACCTGGGCCCGATGATCGCGCTGCTTGGCGATCCGGCCAACCAGTCGGTCGTCACCATCGCCAAGCAGTTCGTTGAGCTTGGTTCCGTTGCTCATGAAGAGCGCCTCGGCCGCGCCGATCTGGTAATCCTCGCCGGGGCGAGCGATCGCGCTGGCGAGTCCTCGCGACGAGTTGGCCAGGTTCTCGACCTTGGCCTGGTCGTCGGGGTCGGCAAACGTCTCCGGGCTGGCGGTGGCAACCGACATCGACAATGACAGTTGGAGCGGCGTGAGCGGCCGGGGCGCGGCGACTCCGAACAGCCGAGGATCGGGATTCTCCGACTCGGCCCGGCTCTCGCGGGCGTAGGCATGGCTGAGGACCAGCCCTCGGGTCAGTCGGCGAAGGTCGTAGCCGTGCTCGATCAGGTCGCGGGCCAGCCACTGGAGTAACTCGGGGTGGCTCGGCGGGTTCTCGGAATGCATCTGATCGAGCGGCATGACCAGCCCCTGGCCGTAAAAACGGTGCCAGAAGCGGTTGACGATCGCTCGGGCGAAGAAGTCACGGTTCGCCGGTTCCAGAGCGGTCTCGACCAGCCTGGCGCGGGCGCTGACCTCGGGCGAGGGCGGGGCCTCGTTCTTCTTCTTCGCCTCGTCGATCTTTTGCTTTTCGGCCTTCTTGTCGTCACCGGAAGGTTCTTCGGCCCCACCGACCTCGACCTCTCGGCCGGTCAGGAAGAGAAACCGGGCTTTCTTTTCCTCGCCGTCGGTTGTCTTGAACTTGGTCCGACCGTAACCATGCTCGCCCACGAAGTTTCCGACGACATAGGTCCGTTCGAGGAACGACTTCATCCCGTAATAATGATCCTGCTTCCAGTCATCGACGAGCGGGTGGTCGTGACACTTGGCGCAACTGACGTTCACGCCGAAGAAGATCGAGCTGACGTCGGTCGTGAGCTTATCCGGGTCTTTGCCGCGAGCCTTGAGAAACTCGCTGACCCCTTTCTGACCGGGACCTGACTCCGTCGCGGCCATCAGTTCGCGAAAAACCGTGTCCCACGGGCGGTTATCCCGGCAGGACGAGACAAGATATTCGCGGAGGCTCGAACGAAACCCGGACATCAGCATCGCGTCGAGCGTATCGGCCTGGTGTCGGGCAAACCCGACCGAGCCGATCAGGCGATCGACCAGCTTCGGTCGCTTCTCCGGATCGGTCGATTCGGTGAACGCGCGAACCTCGCTCGCGGTCGGAATCCGTCCCAGCAGGTCGAGCGTGAGCCGACGGACCATCGACGCATCTTCCGTCTCGGGAGCAGGATGCGTCCCCGCGGCAACCAGCCCGGCATCGACGTAATGATCGACCACGGTCTCGATCGCTCGTTCGGCCGGGAGCAACTCACCCACCGCCGGAGAACCCGACCAGGCCACCAGACCGACGAACCAGACCAGAGGAATCGAACCCATCGGCAAATTCTCCGCGTCGTCGCCGACTATCCAACTGTTGTTAAACTACATCGACAGACGTGGTTTGGCCAGCACTATTATTTTCGAATCGAGGCTTCGCGAACAAATCACGGGTCGGGTTACACTCGGGAAGGAATTCGACCTGTCTCGTTCTCGACGGAGCGACCTGATGATACGACGATTTCTGGCCGGACTGATGATCGGGTTCCTCGTCGTTGGAAACGTGACAGGCCGAGCCTTGGGCGGCGACCCGGCTCCCCTCGTAAAAGGAACCCAACCTAACCAGTTCAACCTTGTTGGCCTGACGCCTGACTCCCTGACGATCGAAGGGGGTGAGGTCCGGCTCTCGGGCAAGCCGCTCGGCTACTTCGCGACGCGAACTTCTTATCGTGATTTCACCCTCACCTTTGAATATCGCTTCGATCGACCCGCTGATCTCAAGTCCGACGCCGATTTCCGGGGAAACAGCGGCCTCCTCCTGTTCTTGAACGGTCCGCCGAGGGTCTGGCCCGACTGCGTCCAGGTCCAGCTCGATCAGGCCGACCCGGGCGCGATTTTCGCCTTGGGAGGTTCGACCATCGAGTCCCAATCGAACCCAATCGCGCAGAAAGCCGCCGTCAAACCGGTCGGCGAGTGGAACAAGGTCAAGGTGATCAGCCGGGGCGGCACGGTCGTGGCGATTCTCAATGGGGTCGAGGTCGCCCGAGGAGAGAAAGCCACGCCCGCCCAGGGGCCGATCGCCTGGCAATCCGAAGGAAAACCGGTGCGATTTCGCCAGATCCAGATCCAGACCGAGCCTTGAACCGGGCTCGACGGTGAGGCCGAGCCGAGCCATCGGCCTTGTGGGTCGAACCGGAATTGGGATAAAGTCGAGTGAATCGCGGCAGGGCGGAAGTTCATCCTCTACGGAGATCGAGGCGTGGCGTTTCTGGAGTCGAGCCTCGATCGGCCGGTTCGTCGGGGCAAGGTCCGCGACGTTTACGATCTCGGCGACCGTCTGCTCCTGGTCGCCACCGACCGGATCAGCGCGTACGACTGGGTCTTGCCCAACGGAATCCCCGACAAGGGGCGGGTCCTCACGGGGATCAGTAAGTTCTGGTTCGAACGGCTGGATGTCTCTCACCACTTGATCTCGACCGAGATCGACGACGCGGGACTGGACCTCACGCCCGAAGTTCGCGACGAACTGGTGGGCCGGGTGATGATCGCCCGGAAGTGCGAGGTCATCCCATTCGAATGCGTGGTCCGGGGCTATCTCTCGGGAAGCGCCTGGCGCGAGTACCAGTGGAAGGGAACGGCCTGCGGGATTCCGATGCCGAGAGGTCTGGTTGAATCGGCTCTGCTTCCCGAGTTCATTTTCACGCCCGCGACCAAAGCTGAATCCGGGCATGACGAAAATATCCCGTTCAGCCAGATGGCCGACGCCATCGGTCGCGAGCTGGCGGTCGAGCTGGCCCGCCTGAGCATCGATCTCTATTCCCGGGCCTCGGAGCACGCCGATTCCCAGGGACTGATCATCGCCGATACGAAATTCGAGTTCGGCCTCGATCGGAAAACGGGCCGGCTCCTCCTGATCGACGAGGTTCTGACCCCCGACAGCTCGCGCTACTGGCCTCAAGAGACTTATCGACCCGGCGGACCTCAGCCGTCGTTTGACAAGCAGTTTGTTCGTGATTGGCTCGATGCCTCGGGTTGGGATAAGTCGAGCCCTCCGCCGACCTTGCCCGACGATGTGGTCGCGAAGACCCGAGCGAAATACATCCAAGCGTCTGAGACCCTGACCGGCCAACCGTTTCCCTGGAAGTGACATGCTCCGCTACCTGACCGCCGGCGAGTCGCACGGGCCCGCCCTGACGGCGATCGTCGAAGGGTTCCCGTCGGGAATCACGCTCGACGCCGAATTTATCAACCGCGAACTCCAACGCCGCCAAGGGGGTTACGGTCGAGGGAAGCGCCAGACCCTGGAAACCGATCGGGTCATCGTCGAGTCGGGAACGTACCACGGTGTCACCAGCGGTGCTCCGATCACGCTCCGACTGATCAACAACGACGCCAAGCTCGAACGGCTCCAGGAGCCGCCGAGCCCCCGAGGGGGCCATATCGACCTGGCCGGTTCGATCAGTTACCAGACCGGGATTCGCCAGGTCCTCGAACGGGCCAGTGCTCGCGAAACCGCCTTGCGGGTCGCCGTCGGGGCTCTGGCGAAGTTACTGCTGCGTGAGGTCGGGATCGAGGTCTTCGGCTACGTCCGCGAGATCGGCGGAGTGGTCGGCCCCACTTATCCCGAGGTCGCCTTCGAACCGGCCGCCCGCGACGCCAGCCCGGTCTATACCTTGGCACCGAGCAACGACCCGGCGATGATCGCCGCGATCGATGAGGCGAAATCGAAGGGTGACACCCTGGGCGGCGTGGTCGAGGCGGTTGTCCTCGGCTGCCCGATCGGTCTTGGTTCGCACGCTCAGTGGGATCGGAAGCTCGACGCGAGGCTCGCCCTGGCGGTCATGAGCATCCAGGCCATCAAGGCGGTGGAGATCGGCCTGGGGGTGGAAGCGGCCCGGCGGCCGGGCTCGAAGGTCATGGACCCGATCGCTTACGAGAGTGAGCACGACCAGGGTGACCGTCGCCTGGGCTTTCGTCGGCCGACGAACAACGCCGGCGGTATCGAGGGCGGAACGTCGAACGGCGAGGCGATCATCGTCCGAGCCTCGAAGAAGCCGATCAGCACGCTTGCCTCACGAGGTCCGTCGGTCGACATGGCGACCAAGCAACCCCGACCTGCGGCTTACGAGCGGTCGGACGTCTGCGCCGTGCCGGCGGCCAGCGTGATCGTCGAGAACGTCGTGGCCTTCGAGGTCGCCGCCGCTCTGATCGAGCGCTACGTCGGGACAAGCTTGGCGGCCATTCAGGCCTCGATGAACGCGATTCTCGAACTGAATCGCCGCCACCTGGAACAAAACTGGGCCAGGCCCGAATAATCGAGCCTGGCCCGGAATGGTTGGTTGGAAAAAAAATATCAGTTCGTGTCGGCTGAGCGACGGCGATTTCGACGACTCCAGTAGCCGGTCGTCAGCAAAGCCATTCCGCCGATGAGCGTCATGGCCAGGCTGGACGGTTCGGGAACCGAGGCGAACGGTGTGTAGAGGTAATCGATCGTGAACGTCGCAGCTGCCGTCGAGTAGATTCCGGTCGAGATATTGCCACCACCACCAACAACCGTCGTGGACGTCAGGGTCGAGAAGGTCAACATCACGTTCGACGAGGGCTGAAGAAAAGCGTCGAACAGCGGACCCGACGAGATCGTCATCGGACCGGCCGAACCGACGGGGTTGGAAACAGCGAACTGGGCCGACTGCGTTGGCCCGAGATTAGTGTACGACTGCTGGATAGTCAGGTCGTTTGTGAGCAGAGTCGAGGCGCCGTAGGAGAGGCTAACCTTCGAGTCCTCGGTCACCGTGAATTTTTGGGCCGAGGCGGAGGTGTTCTGAACAAAACCATGCATATTAGCAGAATCGGTAAAGCTGATACTGATGCTTGCCAGGGTCCCCAGCGAGGAGTCGAAGGTTGAAGCAGCGACGAAAGTGGTGAAATCGGTCGTCGTTTGCGGTACAGAAACCGATGTTGTCTGGGTGACATAGGAACCACTTGCCGACGAAACAACAGTCAGCAGGAGAAGCCCCAGGACCATTGGGCCGAGAGGACGCGAGGTGAAAAACATTGGTGTGAAATCCCTCCAGTGAACCAGCACGTCTTGCTCGAAATACCTCACGACTCTAACACATGGAACCCCCCGTCACAAGAAACGGATCGCGCACCGAATTGATCTGAGAAGATCAGAGAAGACTTGTCAATAAATTCAACCAAATCGTTTCCCAGAAACAACAAGCGTCGATTATCCGGCTCATTTCCGAATCACCATGATGCTTTTTATCAACACGGCTTTCCTCGCTCAAACTACCTGGACACTCGTTTTTTAACGAAATAAACCTCGGGACCGACCGATTGGATCGATCGACCCCGAGGAATGGATGGCGTTTCGATTGACCGATTGGTTACCGTTGCAACCCACCGATTCCAATTGGTCAAGCCGTGGCGTGATGCTTCACCTTTTTGATCGCGACCGGCAAAGGCAGGGGAGGCCTGGCGGGCGTCTTGAGCCCGATGGCGGGCGGCAGCGGCTTGCGACCCTTGAGCGCGATCGGAGCAATCTCGCCTGAAGGTGAAGTCGCGACTTGATATGCGGCCTGATTCGCCGGAGCGAACGGCCCCAGCTTGGCGGGGGGATTGAAGCGTTTCAGCTTGTAGCCCGCCGTCGCCGCCGCCGGATAGAGCTGACCGTGATTGATCGGAATAAAGGTTCCGTAAATGTCGGTGAAGCCGGCCAGAACAGCCCGGTTCAACGTCGTCACGTAGGGGCTTCCCACCATACCATTGCTGCCAACCAACGGTGAGCCTGTCGTGCTCGTCAGGCCGGTGACAGTCAAGGTGTACGGATGATGCACCTGGAGCCGTTCACCCAGTTTGAGTGTTACAGACCGGGTGGCCGGATCATAGTGTGCCGATTCGATCGGCACCAGCGCGGGACCCTTGGAATCGGTCGGACCGAGGATCTGATAGTTGGCCACGTTCTGAGCCGAGGTCGGATCCAGCGGTGTGCTGAAGGCGAGATAGATGATCGTCGGTTGGTTGTGGACGCCGAAACGATCAACCGTCGTCACGACCGGAGACGGAGCAACCCGGATCTCGCCGAAATTGTAGTTGAAGCCGCTCTGGCCGGAGTTGAGGCCGATCGAGGTGAAGATATCCTGAACCGGCATCGTGCCGTCGGGCACGCCGTTGACCGTGCCGATCGAGTTAGTCCCCTGGACAAAACCGGCCGGCTGCGTCTCGACGATCGTGTACGTATCAGGCCGGAGCGGGGCACCGTTGATGCCTGTTGTGAACGAGTAAACGCCAAAGGCGTTGGTCGTGGTCGTCGCGACCGGACCACCCGGGGTGAAGAGGGTGACCACCGTGCCCGGGATAGGCAGGTCGCCCGGGGTGATAGAGCCGGTCCGGTTCACGTCTTCGTAAACCGTTCCCGAGAGAGTAACCGGCAGAACCTCGCCGAAGTTATTGCCGAAGCTGCTCTGACCCGATTTCAGAATAATGTCACCGATCTGGTCCAGACCGGTGAGGGAGCCGGTGGGCACACCGTTGACCGTTCCAACCGTGTTACTCCCCTGGAGGTAGGGAATCGGCTGGGTTTCGTTGATGGTGTAGGTCTGAGGAGTCAGGGGCGCGCCACTCGATGTCGTCGTGAAGTAATACGCCCCGAGATTGTTGGTCAGAGTCGTCGCGACGGTCGTGCCCGAGGCGTCCACCAGGCTCAGGAGAACTCCACCGATCGGCAGGTCGCCGGGAGCGATCGAGCCCGAGTTCTTCAGGTCGTCATAGACGTTGCCCGAGAGGCTCACGGGAAGGAGTTCGCCGAAGTTGTTGCCGATACTGTTCTGTCCCGAAGTCAGAACGATCGAACTGATGCGATCCACGCCGGAGAGAATCCCGGTGGTCACGCCGTTGACGGTGCCAACGGTATTGGTGCCCTGAAGATACCCGGTCGGCTGGATCTCCTCGATGGTGTAGTTACCGGGGAGGATCGGGGTGCCGGCCGCCGTGGTCGTGAACGAGTAAGCGCCGTTGCTCGCCGTGGTCGTTGTGGCGATGGTCGAGCCGGTCGAACTCAGGAGTTCGATCGTCGTGCCGGGAATGGGTGGATCGCCGGGAGCCAGGGCTCCAGTCCCTTGCTGATCCTCGTAGACATTGCCCGAGAGGGTCACCGGAGTGGCTGTGTAGTTGTAGGTAACCGTCGCGGTCGCGCCCGCGGTTGTCGTCAGAATGCTCCGGATATTTCCGCCGCCGCCGGTGGTGACCGTGGAGGTCAGCGTCGTCACGTTCAACGGAAGGTTACCAGGCCCCGAATCGAATTCGTTGAAGATCGGGCCGCTGGTGTATTCGCTGCTCGTGCTCGACGACGGTGAGTAGGGTCCAAACGCCGTCGGCGTATTCGGCGCGACGAAAACGTAAGTCTGCGATGCGGTCAAGTTCGGCGACAACAAAGTCGTGTTCGAATTATCGGTGAGCGAGACGTTGACCGTCTCCTGAAAAGTGAACGTCTCGGGGCCGCTGGCCACGTTCGTCAACGTTCCCTGCTGGCTGCCGCTCGTCGAGAAGGTCAAGTCCACCGAGTTCAAGGTTCCCAGAGTCGGGTCGAACTTGGGAAGCGAAGTCGGGATCGAATAATCGGTCGTCTGAACCGGCACGGTGGCCGAGTACGAAACCGAGAATGCCGCCATCAACTGACGACCTTCGAGCAATTGCAGCGAATCGATCGCGAGATTCCGCCGGTGCCGGGTCGTCCGGGCGACTTTTCTCAATCCTTCGGTCGCCCTCGTCGTCAAGGACAATTCGCGAGTGTTCATTTAGGTTCCGCCTGGGCTTTATCGATGGATGGAAGATCGAGCAATTCAAGAGAATTTACCCGACGAATTGACCAAATCAACTCGTAAAGTGATAACAACATGTGTGAATCTCGCTTCGAGGAAACTTCCCGAATCGCTTGACGCACACCAATCACCCACGAGCGAGGTCAATCCTCTTGATCGAACCATCCTTGATCAAAGCCAGGCATCCGCCCGACTTCCGGAGATCCTTGTAATCCTTATCTGTTCAAATCGGACCGACTCGAAGATATTCTGGAGCGATTCGGAGCAGAACCTCGCCATGACTCGCGGATCGCAACGGTCGCGACGGAACAACGAGTCGGATCGATTCTCGGGCCGGTCGCGACGGAACGATTCGATCGATCAACGCGGCGCGATCGGGGTCTAACGCCGATCTCCGCTGCTTCCGAACCAGGACGACCGGCTGTTCCTGAGCGGTTCAGACCCCGACGCGGGCGAGGAGCTTGGCGACCCGATCAATCAAATGCTTTCGGGCCTTCTCATCACCCACCCACGCCGCGCGGTCGGCGAGCGCGCCGACCTGCTCGCGAAGCCTGGCCAGTTCGGCGAGCGTGGTCGAGGAACCATGCAGGCCCGCCTCGATCGCGTCAATCTGTCGGGCGAGATCCTCGGCGTCGACCGAGTCGGGGACCGCCGCCAGAGGAT
>JAJYCH010000075.1 GCA_021778575.1 Planctomycetota bacterium | reverse complement strand
AAGTCGGTGGCCAAGGTCATGGCCAAATGCAAGCTCACCGAGGTCACGCAAGAGGGAGGTCAACCAGTGGCAGCGTGATTTCGATACCCTTTCTCGGCGGCGTTGTACTAAGCGAGCCCCACCATGTCTGCGTGGTGGGGCTCGTTGCACTCGACCCACCCTACGAGTTTGAGTCCCGAGTCCGATGGACCCACTGACCTTGACGCTTCCCCGGGCCTTCGGGTATACCCCGTGGGCCGTCGGGAAGAAGGGTTACAAACCTCTTCGGCCTCGGATATCGAGGCGCGACGCCCGTATCGACGCAAGCAAGGATGGCGCGGTCGCTCGCGGGGGAACACCCGGTCCAAGGATGGACCGGCCCCCGCACATTTAAGAGCCCCGCTCCCCACGCGATCAGAGCCGATTCGACCAGGATCGGACGGGACAGCCAGAGGAGCCGGCTCTTGGGACCCGATCAACAACCATCGGTCGCCTCGCGGACGGCCAAGTCGCGAGTTGCACCGCATCGCCGGTTCTTGCCGATCCCTCGATCGACCGAGCCGGAGACCGGACTCCGCCCCGGCGAGCCCGAGACCGCCCGGCGCGACCTTCGCAAGTTCCTGCCGATCTGGGGCCACCTCGCCCTCTTGCTCGCCGTTATCAAAGTTTACGAGATCGAGGGCCGGGCCCTTTTTCTGCTGATCTCGATCGCCCTGGCCGCGTTGCCGGTCCACTATTTGCTCGACTTCCGCTGGAAGAAGCCGTTCTTCCTGGCGACGTCGTTCGTCGGACTGTTCGCGGTCTTTGGCGCAGTTCCTGGGCTGGTGATCTCGGCGCTGACGTTGACGTTCATCGGTGTCTGCCGCTTGCCCGTCGCCTGGACCATCCGCGCGGCGATCGTCGGAACATCGGCCCTGGCCCTGGGTTTCGCCCGGGTCCGGTTCGGGTCGGCATCGTCCGACCTGGCCGACATCGTCTGGCCGATCGTTGGCTCGATGCTGATGTTTCGAATGATCCTGTACTTGTATGAAATCAAGCACGTCAAACAACCGGAACCGCTGATCGACACGCTGAGCTACTTCTTCCTCTTGCCGAACTACGCCTTCAAATTGTTTCCGGTCGTCGACTACCGGACGATGGTCCGGAGCCACTTCAGCGTCGAGATCCACCAGACGCAAGCGACCGGTCTCCGGATGATCTTCAACGGCGTGGTCCAGCTTCTGCTGTATCGCCTGGTCGATAATCGGTTGCTGATCCGGTTCGAGGAGGTCGATAGCCCGGCCACGCTCGTCGGGTTCATCGTGTGCAATTATCTGCTTTACTTGAAGGTTTCAGGGCAGTTCCACATCGCGTGCGGGATGCTCCACCTGTTCGGCTACCAGTTGCCGACGACGCATCATAACTACTTGCTGGCGTCGAGCTTTACCGACTACTGGCGACGGATCAACATTTACTGGAAGGACTTCATGATCCGGGTGGTCTTCAACCCGGTTGCCTTCCGGCTCAAGCGCAAGCCGCGCTGGTTGACCCTGGCGGTGGCGACCTCGGCCGTCTTCGTGACCACCTGGGCGCTCCACGGTTACCAGATGTTCTGGCTCAAGGGCAAATGGGGCTTCAGCGTTCCCGACGCCCTGTTCTGGGGAATCCTCGGTGTCTTCGTGCTGGTCAACGTCCAGCTCGACGCCCGTGAAAAGCCCCGGAAAGCGACCGGTTCGCACTCTCCCCATCTCGCGCTGATGATCCGCGTGGCGCAGACTCTCGCCACGTTCGTGACGATCTCGCTTCTCTGGTCACTCTGGAGCAGCCCGAGCCTGACCGCCTGGTTCGCCATGTTCCGCCGCGCCTTCGGCGGTTGAAAACCACCAAGAATCGACAATTGTAGATCACGCGTAGGGTCCGCTGTGCGGACCGTCCTTTGTGCTCGGGAAGCAACGATTTCGGCCGGAAACCAGGGTCGATACTAACGACCACGGTCCGCGCAGCGGACTCGACAAGACAAGGGCTGCATTTCGATATCGGTCCCCGAACGTCAATGGAGGACGAACGATGCCCCGCCGACGGATCAATGGATTGAAGTGGTTGACGCTCAGCGCGACCGCCGCGTTAACGATCGCCGTGATGTTCACAACTCAAAAACCTCTCGGGCTAAAGTCCTCCAGCGATCGCCCGTTTGCCATTCACGGCGCGGGCACTCCGAACGTCGGCAACGACTTGCTCAAAGCGGCCGAACTCGCCGAGGACGAGAATCATCTTGAAGAAGGAGCCCGGCTGACTCGCGAACTCCTGGCGCTCCGCGAGCGGGTGTTAGGGTCCGATCACCCCGCCTTGATCCGACCGCTGATGTCGCTGGCGTTGTGGATGGCCGAGTGCAAGCAATTCGCCGACGGTGAACGGCTGGCGCGTCGGTCGCTCGCCATCGCCGAGCGGCATCCGTCGATCCAGGCCGATCGAGTCGCGCTTCTTTGCATCCTCGCCGAACTGGCCCTGGCTCAGGGGCATCAGGACGAGGCCGACGAACTGGCCCGCCGATCGATCGCGCTCGCCGGATCATTTCCTCCCTCCGATCAACACCTTCTGCCCGACTTGCTTGGTGCCTGGGCGGAGACCCTCACGCGCCATGATCGAATTGAAGAAGCGGGCGTCCTCTTCGAGCGTGAATTACATCTCCTCGAAGCCGACCCCAACTGCGATACGGAAGAACTGGCGACAAGCCTCCTCTACCTGGGCCAGATCCGGCTCAATCAGAACCGGAAAACCGAAGCCGAGCAATATCTTCGGCGAGCCCTGACCGTCTGCGAGGTTGACCCGAAGCTGCCGCCGGAGCACCTGGCCGACTGCTTGAATAATCTGTCAAGTTACTATGTGGGCGAATCCCGCTATGAAGAGGCCGAACCGCTCCTGAAGCGGGCGATGAGCGTCTCCGAAAAGTTCTCCGCGCCCAACGAGTTCCATCGCGCTGTCCAGATGGCCGTGCTCGCCAGGCTGACTCTTTATCGGGGTGGCCATGAAGAGGCCGAAACGTTGGCTCGAAAAGCTCTGACGATCCTCGACAAGGAGCCATCGTCCGACGAAAACGATCCGATGATCGAACAGAGTCTGGGAGGAGTGTCGGAAGTCCTCTTCGACAGAGGCGCTTCCGAGGAGGGATTCGCCGTGCTCAAGCGAGCGCTGGCGATTCGCGAGAAACTGCATGGTCCCGACAGTCTCGAAGTGGTCCAGCTCCTCGAATGGATCACGAAGCTCCAGGGCAAACGTCAAATGTGGGCCGAGATGGAAGCCCCGCTCGAACGGGCCATCGCGATCCGCGAGCGAATGGCTGAACCCAAAGACCCCGCGCTCTTTCGCGACATCTTCGCCCTTGCGGTGATCACGAGCAATCAAGAGAAGAATGCCGAGGCCGAGCCGCTGGCGAAGCGCGCGGCCGAGCTTGCCGAAGCCGTCCATGGCGCGGACTCGATCGAGTTCGCGCGTAGCCTGACGCTTCAAGGGCGGATCGCCGGGGGAATCGGCTACCTCGACCAGGCCGAACCGCTCCTGAACCGGGCGTTTGCGATCCTCGAAAACGCTTCGATCAAGGATGTACAGCAGTTGACCGACTGCGCCAACCTGCTCTCGTGGCTCTACCGGAAACAGGGGCGAGAGGACGACCACAAGGCCCTCGGCGTCCGGCTCAACAAGACCGCGATGACGATGCCTTTTGATTTCAGCGGCGTTCAACCGATCGCCGCGATCAATTCCGGCCCGTTTGGTCCTCCGCAACTGCTCAAGGACCGGAAACCAGTCCCGGCCGATCCGTTTGGAATACCCGTCGTCCAGCCGGCCGTTATTAACACGCCCGACGTGAAATCGTTTTTCCAGGATCAGTCGGAGTGGTTTCCGGTCGATCCCGCCGCTCAGGTCTCGAAGCCCGAGCCCATGAAATTCCCGACCCCAGCTTACGACGTGAAGCTCGTCATCCCCGACGTCTTGCCCGACACGCTTCCGACCGACCCGGCCGTTCAGAAAACTTCGGGTGAGGCTCAAAATCCTGTGGTTCCGACGACCGCGTCGAAGTGAATGTTATTCGAAAGCAACGTTGGATCGCGGTGACTGGATTGGGTTCGTTTTGCAACAGGCTCGGAGACAGTCAAGCGTGGTCGAATTGGGTTCGTTTTGGAACGGGGTCTACTTCGATCAACGGGCCCGGCGAGATTGGCTTCGTTTTGCTCAGACCTCGACCCGGATCGGACCGGCGGACCCTGGTGGCTCGTGGGACGGAACGAACCCACTCACCGGTTTGGGTTTGGGCGACTTCGGGCCGCTGGTGGCCAGGGCGAGGATCAGCAACAGAATCACGATCGTCCCGACGGTCCAGAGCAGCGCCTTGACCAGCGTCGAGAGCGGGTCGGCCGGCGTGGTCCGGAGACATTCCTGGAATGATCGGCGCGGGCCGGTGTCGACCGGTATGTCGGCGTCGTAAAGCTGGTGTTTCCGGGCCTTGATCGACTGCTCCTGCGATCGTGACAGATCAGGATCCATGATGTTGATCGCTCCAGAGAAAAGTTTATTCCTGATTGTGTTCGAATGAAAGCGCGTTTATTCGCTGGCAATGGCCCGGAATGACCAATCCCAACTTCGCGGATAGTCGGCGAAGGTGGGGCCACCGGTGATCGTGTCGTCCCAGGGGTAGAGGACCTTGGTCAGCTCGATCTGGTGGAAGCCGGCCTTGGCGAAGCGGTGCTCGGCCTCGAAGGGTTGCCAGAATTTCTGGCGGAGCCCTTGAAAGGCGAACCGGCCGAAAGCGAATTCGTAGAAGTGGTGCTCGCCTTGAAACGCCGCGTGGCGTTCGGCGTCCTCGACGTCCAGCCCTCGGTCGAGCGCCTCGTCGTTGAGCAGCATTGTATGATAATGGATTGCGTCCATCGCCGGTAGAATGCCAAGAAACAGGCCGCCGGGCTTGAGGCTGGCGCGGATCGCTCGGAGGGTCCGGTCGATGTCGCGGACGTCGGGCATCACGATCGAGTTGACGGCGACCGCCACGTCGAGCCGGCCCGCCAGGTCGTCAAGCTCGTGCATCGGCCGGACCAGGAAAGTGGTTTTTTGAGCAAGGTCTGACGTATCCAGACGTTTTTTTGCCTTGGTGATCATTCCGGGGGCGAAGTCGAGAGCGATCACCCGCCCGAACCGGCCGACCAGATGCGGCAAGAGCGGGCCGGTCCCGCAACCAAGGTCGGCCACGGTTTTCGAGCCCGGGTCGGGCACGGCCTGAAGCGCGTCGAGCAAGGGGTTCTCGACCCCGGGGCGGAACGGGTCGAGAAACAGGTCGTCGTATCGGGCCGCGGCGCGGCTCCAGTGGCGGTCTTGGCGTTGGGTGTCGGGCACTTTGATGGGTGGTCAGTGGTCGATGGTCAGGGGTCAATCCGGCTAGAGCGGTTATCATCCGCTTGGCGCACGTTTGCTCTTGTAGGGTCCGCTGTGCGGACCGTGATCGTCGCTATCGACCCTGGTTTCGAGTCGGAAACGTCTGTTCCGTTGCACAGTGGACGGTCCGCACAGCGGACCCTACGTGTGCGGTCCGGATGCAATCCGGCACGGAACTTCCGAATCGGTCGGGCTCGATCCGTCCATTGTCGCCTCTTTACCGACGACTGACTACTGACCACCGCCCCGTTTTTCGAGTCGCGGCAGCTTCCCCAGGAACCGGGCGTACTCGCTGAGCGCGGGGTAGCGGCCGGCCAGAGGCGTCGGCCGGATCGGGCCGGATCGTCCGAGGGCCTGAATGAGCCGATCGGGGATCTCGGCAGTCTCCGGCAGTGGGTCGAGGTGGAACGACCGGGCGACCAGGGCGAGCTGGCGGTCGAGCGGGAGCCGGGCGAAGTCGCCGGGCAGGGGGTGATCGTCGAGGAAGGTCCGGGTGATCCGGTCGTGCCAGGCGAGAGCCTGGTCGCGGTCGGGGTCGGGGTCGTCGGCAATCCGGGCGATTTCGGTCGGGTCGAGAATTCGGCCGCGATAGTGGAATTGCTCGGAAAGTCGAGCCAGCACGATGCCCGGGTCGTTCGAGGGGGCCAGATCAAATCGGTCAGCCAGCGTTTTCAGGTTGGCCAGGATCGCGGCTCGGTCCTCGGTCTTCAGACCTGGAACCACGGCGATCGGTCGATCCGATGGTTCGGGCGAATCGGGCCGAGGTCCGGCTTGCCAGGCCAGTCCGAGCAGGATCAAAGCGACGGCCGGGAGACTCCAGCGGACGGAATTCGGCAGGCGGTTCCAGCCGTGAATCAGCGGGCCGAGCTGGCGTGACGTCGCCGTTGGTTCGTGGTCGATCGCGCCCGGTTCGAGGTAGGTCCGGTCGAGTTCGACACCGGCCAGGCGGGGGAGGCCAACGAGGTCGAACCGATTGGCGTTGCCGAACGCCCAGGTCGCGACCGAAGCCCTGCGCCTGGTCGAACCGGGCAGGCTTGGCCAGACCTCGCGGGCGAGCGTCTCGATCGGCGTGGTCGCCTCGATCGCGACCCGGCGGTTGCGGGCCAGGGCCTCGACGACGTTGCGGAACCTGGGGTCGGTTGGCGGGGCAGGGGGGATCGGCTGGACGGTGCAGAAGACGGCGGTCAAGGTGGTCTCGGCGGTCCAGTCGCGTCGGAGGGCTCCGGCGAAGGCAAAGGGATTGGAGCCGGCCTTGCGGTAATCGGCCGGGTCGACAACCAGGGCATGGAACGCCAGGGCACCCGGGCGACCCCGGTCATCGACCCCCTGGGGCTCGACCCCGACGACGGTCCACGGGCCGCTCGTCAGCCGGAGCGCGAACAAGGCCGAGGCCGGAGTGATGCCCGAGGGGGCCTCGCCCAGGTTCCGGCAAGCGGCCAGGACCTCGGCGACCCACTCGGCCCGGCACCCTGGTGACCGCGCCAGGACGTCGTAACCTCGCTCCCAGAACGGGAAACTGCCGTAGACGAGCTGTTCGAGGAGGATATCCATGAGATTCCGAAAACCCTCTGCGCTGACAAAGCCCCGCCCGGTCATAGCCGAAACCCGCGACCCACCGCAAGGGTAACCAGGCTCGACGGGCGAACTGGTAGCCCCCTCCGGTCTTGATCGCCGCGAGTTCTCCGGTAAGGTTGACGGAGCCGTTTCGTGTTCTCTCCCGGTCCGAGCCCCGCAACCAAGGCGACCGTCATGAATCCTGGTCTTCGCTGCCTGATTCTCACCCTCGCGCTGGCCTCGTCGAGCCTGGTCCGCGCCGCCGATCCTCCCGTCTCGCTTCCGAGGAGTTCTCCGGAGCAGCAAGGGGTCGCCTCGACCGCCCTGCTCGGGTTTATCGACGCGGCGGACTCGCAACTCGATTCGCTCCACAGCTTCATGCTGGTTCGCCACGGCAACGTCGTGGCCGAAGGATGGTGGACCCCCTATGGTGCCGACAGCCGCCACGAACTTTACTCGTTGAGCAAGAGCTTCACCTCGACCGCCGTCGGCCTGGCGATCGCCGAGGGTAAGTTGTCGCTTGACGACTCGGTCCTCGCCACTTTCCCCGACGATGCCCCGACCAACCCGAGCACGAATCTCAAGTCGATGAGACTTCGCGACCTCCTCCGGATGTCGGCCGGTCATCAGACGGAAACGAAGCTGGGGGCCGACGTCATGTCGCCCAAGACCTTCCTGGCTCAACCGGTTCCGTTCAAGCCGGGGACGCACTTCCTCTACAACACGCCGGCGACGTTCATGGCCTCGGCGATGGTCCAGAAGGCGACCGGACAGCCGGTCCTCGACTATCTCAAGCCCCGGTTGTTTGAGCCCCTGGGGATCACCAGCCCGACCTGGGACGCCAACTTTCAGGGTGTCAGCCTGGGCGGCTACGGCCTGAGCCTCCGGACCGAGGATATCGCCAAGTTCGGCCAGCTTTACCTCCAGAAAGGACAGTGGAACGGCAAGCAGCTTGTCCCGGCGTCGTGGGTCGAACAGGCCACGAGCCTCCAGACCTCCAATGGCAGCAACCCCAAGAGCGACTGGGAACAGGGCTACGGGTATCAGTTCTGGCGCTGCCGGAACGGGGCCTATCGCGGCGACGGAGCGTTTGGCCAGTACTGCATCGTTTTGCCCGAGCACGACACCGTGATCGCCATCACCAGCGGCCTGGGCGACATGGCGGCCGTCCTGAACCTGATCTGGGAAAAAGTCCTGCCCGCCTTGCAGCCGCAGGCGATCTCCGAGAATCCCGAGGCCCAGCGGGCGCTTCAGGACCGCCTGAAAGCCTTGACGATCAAGAAGCCCAGGGGAGAGGCCGCGTCGTCGATCCAGGCCAAGATCAATGGTAAATCGTATGCTTTTCCCTCGAATGACAAGAAACTCGAATCGGTCAAGGTCGAAGGGGGACCGAACCCCGGCGAACTGTCGATCACGACCCGGACCGATGGCAAGGAACAGACGATCGTCTGCTCGGCCGACGGCTGGAAGCGGGGCACGATCCTCGCGCCAGGGACCGGCACGGCGCTTGCTCCGCCCGCCCAGCGCAACATCGCCGCGACCGGAGCCTGGACCGCTGACGACACTTACACCGCCCGCGTCGTCCTTTATGAAACCCCGTTCGTCGTCACCTATTCTCTGCGGTTCTCCGGGGACGAGGTGTTCTACGATTCGCAGATGAACGTCGGCCGAAAAGACCCGCAGCTCGTCGGTCGGAAGCCCTGAGCCTTTCGACCGGACCGGGGCGTTCGATCAGCGAGCGGCCCCGGTCTTCCGCCGGTAGAGACGAAACTGATCGATCCGGTTCAAGGGCTCATAATCGCTCAGGAACCGGGCGAATCGCGGGTCCTGGGCGTAGTAAGCCAGATAGTCGAACCGTCGGCCGTCGTAGGCGAGCGGCGTCCCGGCCTCGTCGACGAACAGCAAGGTCGGTTGATCGGTCAAGAGCTTGTCGATCACGTCATCGAACAGGAACCGTTCGCTGGCACTCATCCGGTTCGGGGCGTGCAAGGCAACGTCCGGGCCAGACCCCGAGCCGGGGCCAGCGGGGTAGCAGCCGGGCAAGAAGAGCAGGGCGGGGTGGCGTGACGCCCAGCCGACACCGGCGTAGTTGACCATCGGGAAGCCGGTCGCCACGGCCGGCGAGAAAACGAAGACGCTTTCGCCCGTCGCGTGTTCCCTGGAAGCGCGGATCAGCCGACCATACGGGGTGTCGGTCGCGCCGGGGTTGCCTCGCCAGGCGATCGACTCCAACCCTCGGAGTATCGCGATCAGACTGACCACGACCAGCAAGACCGCCCCGATCACCCCGACGACCCGAGGGGCGCGACCAGATTCCAGCGATGGTCGGTCCACGACCAGCCAGCCCATGGTCATCAGCGCCAGGGCGAGCGGCGGATAGAACTGATAAGAGTATCCCTTGAGCTGAAGGATCGCGATCGCCAGCAAAGCGACGTTCGCGGTTCCGATCAGTTCGAGCCGCCGACGAGCGTCGCCGGGCGGTCGGGCCATCAATAACCCAAGAACCGCCAGCGCCGTGAAGATCGACCCGAACTCGCTGGCCAGGATTCCGATCGGGGCTCCACCGGCCCCGTAATAGACCGAGGTGATCCGCCTGATCCAGAGCAAGTAGTCGGGCGTGATCGTCAGGAGAGCCACCGCGTAGACCAGTCCAATCGTCACGATCGCCAGCCCTTCCGGCCGGATTGCGGCTCGCCATCCTCGGCGGACGACCAGTGTCCCCTCGACCGACAGCCAGAGGAGGGCGAACTGCGGCTTGATCGCCAGGCCGAGCCCCGCCAGAACCCCCACCAGCCACGGGATCGGCCCGCCCGGTTGCCGCCCGGTCGCCCGGGCCGTCGCCAGGACCAGGTAGGGCAGGACCAGGATCATCATCAAATGTTCGCGCTGGGCGAAGTCGTATCCCACCACGGGCAACAGGATGAATAGACCGAGCGAGAGCAGAGCTCGCTGAGCCTCGACCCGACCGGGCAAACTCTGGACCAGGCTCCACCGCGTCAACCCGAGCGAGGCCCCGACCATCCCCAGAACCATGATCCGGAGCGCGAGAATCTCCGAGATTCCCAGGGCTCCGGCCAGAGCCACCGGAAGCAGATTCAGCCAGATAATCAGAGGCGGATTGGTATCGAAGACGTCCACGTAGAGGCGCTGGCCGTCAAGAACGCGACGGGCGACCAGAAGATACCAGGCCTCGTCATGATTCAACACGCCGAGAAAGATCGGCAGTGAGCAAAGTCCGAAACCAAGCACGAATAACAACCCGAAGCGACCCGACCGCGCGACGATCGATCGACCGAAGATCGCGGGAACTGCCGACATCCGCGAGACTCCTCGAACCAGGTTCAGCCAGGCCAGGTACTCCGTGACCGGCTCCCGCCTGGAAGTCGCTGTTTGACCCCGTTTCAGCTTACCACGGCATGTCGATCGATGATGTTCCCACCGGACGACTTCTCCTTCGGTTCCCCATTATTCTGACGAGGATCGGAGCCTGACGGCTCGCCGCGCCCCGCCTTCGAGACAGATTGAACGTCCTTCTTTAAGCACGCATGAAGTTTGCACGCCTCAGGCTCCAGTTGAGGAATCCGCCAAACAGGGCCATCGCGGCCGTGTATTCTCGGCATCATGGGTGCTATCACTTGTGTGTCACGATTTTCCTAAATTACTTGGACGTCATCGGTTTGGTTGTCGTGGGCCGTCAAGTGGTCGCGGTGTTTTTTGGGGATCGCCGGTGACAGATTTCCGTCAATCGAGTCGATTGTTCGTGACAGTCTTGCTTTTAGAAATGTCAATTCGCAAACAGATCTGTGATCAAGCCATGATAACGGATAACGTAATCTCCAATCGATTGAAGCGTCATGCGGTGATTATTGAATCTCGGTTATCTCAAGGAGAAGTACAAAAGTGTCGCAAAGTTGCTGGTTGAATCGAGCGCGAATCCTGATACTCGTCATTCTATCGGTCGTCGGCGAGTCAACCGCGAATGCGGATTATGCCTTTATTGCCTACTATCATTCGCCGGGAGCCGAGGTCTCGCAGCTCACTCTGAACGCGAACAACACGGTGAAATCCGCCGCCGTGTTTGGCAAAACGAACACATTTAACAGTGGGAGCGGTTTTCAGGGCGAGGGGATCACCTTCGAGAATAACCTCGGGGGCGCTCATCCGAGCCAGATCTATATTGCCAGTCCGTCCGACGGCACCGTGAAGTCGTTCGATCCCAACGGCACCTTGATCTCCAACAACATTCTGAAGTCTTCAACGGGTGGAGCGTTCACGCTGGCGGGCGATGCGATCGCGGGCACGGCACT
>JAJYCH010000074.1 GCA_021778575.1 Planctomycetota bacterium | reverse complement strand
AGCATGCGTTGAAGTCACTTGAAGACCACTGGATCGCCACGAGGGAAACCTGGGGCGACTCGGTCGCGCAACGGTTCGAGGAGCGGCACCTCAAACCGCTCGACCCGGCGACCGACGCGGCGGTGAGCGCCATGATGAAGTCTGGCGAGGTCGTCGACCGCATCCGCCGCGACCGTTCCGACCGGAGCGAACTCAAGTGACCACCCTCCGGACTTCCCCCCCCACGGAAACCGGTTCCGAGGCCGAATCCGCCGGAGCCTCGCCGATCGATCGCGAGCGACGGATCGTCATCGAGCTGGCCCGACTCGTCGCCGAACGAGCCGCCGCCGAGGCCGAGATCACCCGGACCTGGCCCGCGAAGGAGGCCGAGGCGACCCGTGAATATCAGGAGCGTCGCCAGGCGCTCGAAGATCGCTTTCAAGGAAACCAGGCCGCCGCGCTTGATGAAGACGCAACCCGTCGCCGGCTGATCACCGACGAGTCGATCACCGGCGACACTTCCGCCAAGGACGAATTCGCCCGGGCCAGCCGCAAGATCGCCAAGGAATTCGACGTGGTCCGCGAAACGTCTCGGGCCGAATACACCCGGTCGAAGGCCCGGGCACTCAGCGACTTCGACTCCGGCGAAAAAGCCGCCGGGGCGCAGTACGCCACGGCCCGGAAACCGATCGATGACGCCGTCCGCCTGATCTCCGGTCGGAAAGAACGGCTGGCGACCATCTTCGACAATTATCATCACTTCGGTCTCGCCGAAGCGCCGACCGCTCCCACCGTCGCCCGAGGCGCCCGCAAGACCGAAGACCCGCTCGACAAGGTGTTCGACCGGCTCCAGAAGCTCGAACCGAACCTCATCATGCTCGAAGGGCTGATCATCCCCAAGGCGATGAAGGGGAAGCGGTTCATCTGGATCTTCGTCGTCCTGCTGTTGATCCTGGTCGTTCCGTCAATCCTTGTGCTCGGCCCCGGTCCGGGACTCGCCGTCGGTTTTGGCGTGGCGGGGGTCGGCGGTTATCTGCTCAAGGTCCAGCTTTTCAAGCTGGCCCGAACCCAGGTCGGCAAGTTTTATTACCCGCTCACACAAGCGCTGATCGATGCGGAAGCGCTCGTCGCCGAGGCCCGGACCACCGCCGACGAGCAACTGAAGGCCGAGCGAATCCGGGTCGCCGGAGTTCGTGAAGAGGCTCTGAACAAGGCCAAGACCCGGCAGGCCACCGCGATTGCCGACGGCGAGTCGAACCGCGACGAACGACTCCGCGTGATCAACGAGGTCTACGCCAAGCGCAAGGTCGAGATCCAGACCAAGCTCGCGCGCGAGATGCACGCAGCCATCGAGCTTCATGACCGGAAGATGGCCGAGCTTCCCGTCGTCCACGAGAAAGCCGTCCTGAAGCTGGAAGCAAAGTATCGCGAGCTCCAGGACAAGATCCGGACCCACCACGAAACCGCCTGGCAAGAAATGGCCACCCGCTGGCGCGACGGGGTCGCGAACAACCGGGCCGAGGCCGACGCGATCAATCAGGAGATCGCCGAGTTCGCCCCGCGCTGGGATGATCCGGCGTGGACCGACCGGCCGTTCTTGAAGGTTGCCGCGCCGCTGCTCCGGATCGGCGAGACCGTCGTCGAACTCGACAAACTCCCGGGCGGGATGCCGACCGACACCCGGCTCGCCGACGGGATCGATCCTCGGTTCGCCCTGCCCGCGCTCCTCCCTTTTCCCGAGCGCGCGAACCTGCTGCTCGAAGCTCCGACCTCGGGGCGATCAGCCGGTCTCGCGACCCTTCAGGCGGCCATGTTCCGGCTCCTGACCAGTTTACCTCCCGGCCAGGTCCGATTCACGATCGTCGACCCGATCGGGATCGGCCGGAACTTCGGAGCCTTCATGCATCTGGCCGACTTCGACGAGGCGCTCGTCTCCGGCCACGTCCTGACCGAGCCTCGCCAGATCGAGGAGCGGCTGGTCGAGATCTCCGCTCATCTCGAAAAAGTCACCCAGAAGTATCTCCGGAACGAATACGCCACGATCGACGAATACAACGCCGTCGCGGGCGAGGTCGCCGAACCGTACCGGGTCCTGGTCGTGGCCGACTTTCCGACCGCCTTTGACGAGAAGACCGCGGCCCGGCTCGCCGCGATCGCCTCGGGCGGAACGCCCTGCGGCGTGATCACCCTGATCGCGCGCGACCTCGACCGGCCGCTGCCGCAAGGGAGCACGCCCGAGGATTTTCGGACCCCTTCGACCGTCCTGGCCTGGGATGGCACCAGCCTGAAATGGTCCGAGCCAGGACTGAGCCAGTACCCGCTGGTCCTCGACCTTCCCCCTGCCGGCGAGTTCGCCACGCGACTGATCCAGAAGTCCGGAGCCGCCGCTCGCGACGCCAAGCGGGTGGAAGTTCCGTTTGACTTCATCGCACCGGCCGACGACGCCTGGTGGAAGCTCGATAGCCGGACCGGGATCGACCTGCCGCTGGGCAAGTCGGGAGCCACCAAGCGTCAGCACCTGACTCTGGGCAAAGGGACCTCGCAGCATGTGCTCGTGGCCGGGCGAACCGGCTCGGGCAAGTCGACGCTGCTCCACGCGTTGATCGTCAACGTCGCGCTCAACTACAGCCCCGACGAGGTCGAGCTTTACCTGATCGACTTCAAGAAAGGGGTCGAATTCAAGGTCTACGCGACTCACAAACTACCGCACGCCGCCGTCGTGGCGATCGAGAGCGAGCGCGAATTCGGCATCAGCGTGCTCCAGAAACTCGATACCGAGATGCGCGATCGGGCCGACCGGTTCCGCGACGCGGGCGTTCAGGATCTGAACGGCTATCGGAACGCACCGGGAACGCCGCCGTGTCCGCGAATCTTGTTGATCGTCGATGAGTTCCAGGAATTCTTCGTCGAGGAGGACAAGCTCGCGCAGGAGGCCGCGCTCCTGCTCGACCGACTGGTCCGGCAAGGGCGAGCCTTCGGCGTCCATGTCCATCTCGGCTCGCAGTCGCTCGGCGGAGCTTATGCCCTGGCACGGACGACCCTGGGCCAGATGGCGGTCCGGATCGCGCTCCAGTGTTCGGAATCG
The DNA here is from genome assembly GCA_021778575.1 of Planctomycetota bacterium. Taxonomy (GTDB): domain Bacteria; phylum Planctomycetota; class Planctomycetia; order Isosphaerales; family Isosphaeraceae; genus Tundrisphaera. The sequence goes on along the minus strand of JAJYCH010000074.1, from coordinate 8,234 downwards.
GACGCTCACCTGATCCTCAGCGAACAGAATTCCGCCGCGAAATTGCTCTCCCGACCGGGCGAAGCGATCTATAACGACGCCAACGGCTCGGTTGAAGGGAACCATTTCTTCCAGGTGGTCTGGCTGTCCGACGAGCGCCGCGAGGATTACCTCCGGCGGCTCAACGAACTGGCGATCGAACGTCCGCCCGTCACGCAACGGACTCCGATCGTCTTCGAGGGGGATTCCGAAGCCGACCTATCGAGAAACCGGTCGCTCCGGGCGCTCCTCGAAGCGCCGGCCTGGCCGCGCTCGCCACGTTCCTGCCCCGCCTGGCTGGGCGACCCGGTCGCGATCAAGGACCCCACGGCCGTCCTGTTCCGTCGTCAAGGGGGGAACCACCTCCTGATCGTCGGCCAGAATGCCGAAGGAGCGCTGGGGATCATGTCGGCAACGCTGATCAGCCTGGCGGCCCAGTATCCACCGGCGAAGTCGGCCACGGTCCGCGACGGAGCCCGATTCGTCGTGATCGACGGCACTCCCGAGGATGACGTCCACGCCGAATTCCTGAGCCGGGTCGCCGGAGCGCTGGGCCACTCAATCAGCGTGGTCGGCTGGAAGGAAGCCCCCCGGGTTCTGGCCGAACTGGGCGAGGAAGTCGCCCGGAGACAGCAACCCGACGCCGACGATGGCCCCGAACTGTTCGTCATGGTCCACGACCTCGGCCGGTTCCGCGACCTCCGCCGCAAGGAAAACGACTTCGGTTTCGGGACTCCGGGCGAACCCGCGATTCCCGCCGATCACCTGGCGGCGATCCTCAAGGAAGGCTCGGCGCTCGGCGTTCACCTGATCACCTGGTCCGACACCTTGTCGAACCTGAACCGGGTCTTCGACAACCAGTCGATTCGTGAATTCGAGTCGCGAGTCCTGTTCCAGATCAGCCCGACCGACTCGGCGCACCTGCTCGACTCGCCCGCCGCCAGCAAGCTCGGCCCGAACCGGGCCTACTTCGCCAGCGAGGAACAAAATCGACTCGAAAAATTCCGGCCCTACGGTCTCCCCGGATCGGAATGGCTCGACGCGATCCGTGTTCAATTTGCGACGCGAAACGCAGAATAAAGCAGAGAAATAAGCTGTGGCTCGGATGATTGGAGCCTCGGTTTCGCGAAGCAAACATCTCTGTCAATTTTTCGATCGATCGTGATGATAAAACGAACTGAACAACAACGGAACGTTCCGTTTTGAACTTATGCATACACTAAATCATGCGTGCGTTGGTTGCGAGTTGTGCCGCAGCCACGTGTAACCTGAACTGCGACGTCCAATGAAGCCTCCGCCCTCCCTCGAAAGATTAGCCGCTCCGATGACCCAGCTCGTTCTTGAATGCCCCGCCGAATCCGCTGACTTTTCCCTTGATGATCTGGGGTCCTCGCGACGCTGGCGGCGTGACACCGGTCAGATCCGACCCAACCTGATCCGAACAGGTCGTTATCCCCTCTCACTGATCATCATCGCTCATCTTGTCGCGGGAGCATCGAAAACGCTCCGGCTCCTGAAAAGTCCGGTCGGTGGCCTTCGATTCTGATGACAAGACTTCGAAATGAACGAGGCTCACGCCATCCCGGTCGAGCGGTCGGGTGAGCCTCGATCGATTCCGATCGTCCGATCAATCCTTCGGCGCGCTGGTCCGGAACGGAACCGCAGGAAGACCGACCTGGTTATAGAGGTTGCAGACCGGGTTATCGGCCCAGGCGTAACGGACCTCGGCTGGTTTATCGACCTTGGGCGAAGAGACGATCACGCTCTCGCCATCGATCACGGCATCGGCCCAGTAATACTTGCCGTCGTCGCCAGCGATGGCGAAGCCGTCGAGTTTATCGGAGCCCTTGGCCACCAGCCCGCCGCCAAGATGGTCGAAGGTCAGACGGATCTTGTTCCCCTGGACTTCCTTGGTCTTGAAGACCGGTCCCGAGAACTCGATATCCTTGCCGAAGGCGTTGGCCAGGGCGCTCAGGGCCAGCCGACGGCCGACCTCTTGCTTGTTTCGGGGGTGGATGTCCTTGGCATCGCCGATATCGATCGCCAGTCCGATCCCAACGTTCGGCAACGCCCGGGTCGTCAGGAACTGTGACTCCCGGAGTTCCGCCCACATCGAATCCACGGGTTCCTTACGAACGTCCATGTAATTGGCGAGCTGGACGATATAGAACGGGAAGTCACCGACCTCGAACGCCGCCCGCCAGTCCTTGATCATCGTCGGCAGGAGCGTGCGGTACTGCGCGGGACGGCCCGCGTTCGATTCCCCTTGATACCAGATTGCCCCCTTGATCGGGAACGGCTTGAGCGGCGCGATCATCCCGTTGTACAGCACCGTCACCCGGTTCGGGTTGTCGTTCATCATCTCGGGTGGGGTCGAAAGCTGGCCGAACGGCGTCGACATCTTGTACAACCAGTCACCGGCCAGGCTGATCGGCTCGGCCTGATCGTTGTCGTTCAGGGTCAGCTTCATCAGCTTCTCTTCGCCCGAGAAACCCCCGTTGCCGGCGGTATCAAGAACTCGAACGGCGATCACGTTCCGACCGGCCTTCAAGATCCCGGCCGGAATCTTGTAACTTCTCGGGGCCGCCCAGTTGTTCATCTCGCCGACCTGGGTGCCATTGATGAACGTGGTGTCGCGGTCGTCGATCGCTCCCAGGCTGAGAGTCGTTTCCTTCCCTTCCCAGGCATCGGGCAGCATGATTTCCTTGCGGAACCAGGCGATCCCGTCGAAGTCGCGATGCCCCTTTTCTTCCCAGATTCCGGGCAGGCTCATCGTCTTCCACTCGGCGGTATCGAGCTTCGGATCGGCCCAGTTGGGTTGGTCGCTCGATCCGGGGTCGCTCTTTTTCCACCAGGCGGCCATTGCCTCCTCGATCTTGATCGGCGGCTTGTTCGCTTCGGCTCGCTCGGTCTCGATCTGGGCGAGCTGGTTCTTGAAATCGGGCATCGCTTCCAGAGCCCCGGCGCTGGCCCAGGCCTCGCAGATCGTGCCTCCCCAGCTTGAGTCGATCAGGCCGATCGGCACGTTCAACTCGCGGTTCAGCTCACGACCAAAAAAGTAGCCGACCGCCGAGAATTCACCGGCCGTCTCGGGCGAACAGACCACCCATGAGGCGTCGACCGTCGACAACGGCTCGAGCGCGATCTTCTTGGGCACCGTGAACAGCCGGATTTTGGGATAGCTGGCCGCCTTGATCTCGTCGGCCGCGTTATCGGCCGCCGCGAGCGGCCATTCCATGTTCGACTGGCCCGAGCAAATCCAGACGTCGCCGACCAGGATATCCTTGATCTCGACCGACTTCGGCCCCGTCACGCTCAGTACATGCGGGCCACCAGCGGGATAAGGGCCGAGCTTCGCCAACCACTTCCCTTGGTCATTCACGGTCGTCTCGACCGATTGACCGGCAAGGTCGACCTTGATCCGTTGTCCCGGCTCGGCCCAACCCCAAACAGGCACGGGAACATCGCGTTGAAGGACGACATGGTCGGTAAAAAGCGGATGTAGAAACGGCCGGCCCTGGCCTTCGTCGGCCATCGGCCCGGCAATCAGGGCGAGGGCAAGTGTGATGCTGGCGATCATGGCGCGGGAGTTCCTCTAAGGTGGGCGACGGGCGAGTCACGCCGATCCTCTAGAATAGTTAGCTCCAGAGGGACGTTGCAACTGGCTGGAACAGTTTGCATTAAATCGATTAAAAAACCCGGAAAGCAAATCAATCAGATTCCGTTCCGTCGAGTGTTCCAAGATTGTTTGAGAATTATCGCAAGAGCTGTTAAAATAAAGTTGTGCGAGACCCCTCGAATCGAATCGCGGCTGAGGCGAAGGATGAATCGAACGCGGATAGTTCTCATCTCGTTACTGGCGTGGACCATGGATTCGGAGCTTGTATGGGCCGAAGATCGGGTCACGTTCGAGCGTGATGTCGAGCCGCTGCTCACCCGGCTCGGTTGCAATGCCGGGGCTTGCCATGGCAAGGCTCGGGGTCAAAACGGGTTTCAGCTCTCGCTGCTCGGTTTCGACCCCGATTTCGACCATTCCGCGATCGCCTTCGAGGCCCGAGGACGCCGGGTCTTCCCCGCCGCTCCCGAGCAAAGCCTGTTCCTCCAGAAAGCCACGGCGCAGGTTCCGCACGGCGGCGGCCGGAAGCTTGAACCCGGTTCTTCGTCGTACCTGACGTTGCTCAACTGGATCAAGACCGGGATGCCCCGGACCCCGGCCGATTCGCCGAAGCTGGTCAAGATTGCGGTCGAGCCCGCCGAACGAACCTTGCGGCCCGGCGAAGGATTCCCTCTCAAAGTCACGGCGACCGACTCCGATGGTTCGACCCGCGACGTCACCGCGCTCGCGGCGTTCCAGTCGACCGACTCGACTCTGGTTGCGACCGACGCCGACGGACACGTCAAGGCCGGGCCAATCCCCGGCGAGGCCACGGTCTCGGCCCGGTTTTTGGGAATGTTCGCCAATTCGGCCGTGCTGATCCCGCTGCCTGGTCAGATTCCCGACGGTAGCTATTCCGACTTTACCCCGAAGAACTTCGTCGATGACCATGTGCTCGCCAAGCTGAAGAAGCTCGGGATTGCCCCCTCGGGCACGACAAACGACGCGACCTTCCACCGGCGGAGCTATCTCGACGCCATCGGTCGACTCCCCACTCCCGACGAGACCCGCGCCTTTCTGGCCGATATCGACCCGCTCAAGCGCGACAAGCTGGTCGACCGACTGCTCGGACGGCCCGAGTACGCCGACCACTGGGCCAACAAGTGGGCGGATCTGCTCCGGCCGAACCCGTATCGCGTGGGGATCAAGGCTGTCCTGAACCTCGACGCCTGGATTCGCTCGGCGTTCCGCGCCAACATGCCTTACGACCAGTTCGTCAAGCAGATTCTCACTGCCCGAGGCAGCAACTATCGCGACGGAGCCGCAGTCGTCTGGCGTGACCGCCGCGAACCCGAGGAAGCCGCGACGATCGTCAGCCAGATCTTCCTTGGCATCCGTCTCGAATGCGCGAAGTGCCATCATCACCCGTTCGAGTCGTGGGGACAGGAGCAGTTTTACGAATTCTCGGCCTACTTCGCGAGGGTCGGCCACAAGGGGGCGGCCATTGCTCCACCGATCGCGGCGGGCGAAGAAACCGTCTTCCTCAAGAAGTCAGGATCGGTCAAGCATCCGCTGACGGGCAAGGTTCTCCCGCCGAAGCCTCTCTTCGGCTCGGCCCCGGTCGATGACGACCCCGACGTCGACCCTCGCGAAGCCCTGGCCGGCTGGATCGCCTCGCCCACCAACCCCTACTTCGCCCGGGTGATCGTCAACCGGACCTGGGCCGAACTGATGGGCCGAGGGATCGTCGAGCCGGTGGACGACCTCCGGGCCACCAACCCACCCAGCAACGGCCCACTTCTCGAAGCACTTGCCGACGACTTCGTGAAGCATGGCTACGACCTCAAGCATCTGATCCGGACGATCATGACGTCGAGAACCTACGGGCTTTCGTCCGATCCCAACGACCGCAACAGCGCGGATATCCGCAACTTCTCGCGTCACTACCGCCAGCGGCCCCGGGCCGAGGTCCTGCTCGACGCGATCGTCGACATCACCGGAATTCCCGAGGCACTCGACGCCGCGCCACCGGGAACGCGGGCCTCCGCGCTCTGGACCACGCGAAACACGTCGCTGTTTCTCGACACCTTCGGCCGACCCGATCCCAACCAGGACCCCCCTTGCGAACGAACCGCCGACACGTCGGTCGTCCAGGCGCTGCACCTGATGAATGCTCCGCTGATCCATCAAAAGATCAGCGCGGATGACGGCAAGATTGCTCACCTGGCCGGCTCGGATCTCTCTGCCGAGAAGGTTGTCGAGCAGTTGTACCTGCTGGTCTACAACCGGTTCCCGGATGCCGAGGAGACGAGTTACGGCAAAGCCCTGGTCGAAGAACCAAAACGACGTCGGCGAGCCCTCGAAGATCTGGCCTGGGCGCTGATCAACTCGCCGGAGTTTGTGTTCGAGGATTAGCGGGAAGTATCGGTCACTCAGGAAATCCTTGAGGCTTCTCCGTCGGTGCCAGAGTCACCAGCCTCGCACCGAGATAGGCCATCGGCAGAAAGACGGCGGGTCCGACAATCTTGAACCAGAGTGGATAAGGAAGGGGCACCGTCTGGCCGAGGCTATTGAAGAAGAACAAGCCGCCGACGATCATCCCGTGGGCAATCTTGTTCGAGTGAACAATCCGTGCCGCGATCCCCGAACTGACGAATGTACCGATCCCCCAGGCGAACACAAGGAAAATGAGCATTCCGGTGGGAGTTGACCTCGCGGCGGCCTCGAACGACTCGACCTTGTTGAAATCGAGTCCGACAAGGTCGGTAGGAAGCGGAAAAAACCGCTGACCCAGCTTGGTGATTCCCAGGATCAGCCAGAAACCCGCCATCAAGCCGCCGAGGACCCCGAAGACACTGCGAAACATGCGACCACTCCACCGTCCCGAGATCGAAAGTCCAGGCCGCCCCACTTCGTTTGGGGCTTTCACAACCAGAGCGTCCAGTTTACCATCGAGCCGGTTCGAAGTGTGACCCAGACTTCCCACCGACCGGCCCGGAAACCGACCTTCCCTCCTCCCACCGGGGTCTCGAAATCCATGGCTCGATCCACCAACTGCAACGGGACAACCCGACGCGATTGCCTGAAGCTCGGCATATCGGCGCTGATCGGCGGCGGCCTGGTCGATGCCTTGCGGCTCCGAGGGGAAGCCTCGGCCGATTCTCCCGCGCAGGCGAAATCCGTCATCCTGATCTGGATGGACGGCGGACCCAGCCATTACGAGACCTTCGACCCCAAACCGGCCGCTCCCGGCGAGATCCGCGGCAAGTTTGACCCGATCAGCACCAACGTCCCCGGCATCCAGTTCTCGCACCACATGAAAAAGCTCGGCGCGATCGCCGATAAGCTCGCCGTTGTCCGGTCGATCCGTCACGATCAAGGCAACCACGGCGCGGGGAATCATTACCTGATGACCGGCGCTCCGCCCCGGATTCCGGTCGGCTGCGGCGCATTCGTCAGCTTCCACCCCAGCCTGGGCTCGACCACGGCGATGGAAAAGGCGACCAAAGGGGGCTTGCCGCCCTACTTCTCGATTCCGTCGATGACCCGGTCGGGCGGGCCGAACTTTCTCGGAGCCCGCTACGCTCCGTTTGTCGTGCCCGATAACCCGACCTCGAAAGATTTCCGGGTTCGCGACGTCTCGCCGCCGCTCAACCTCGAAATCACACGCGTCGACGACCGCAAGGCCCTTCGATCGAAGGTCGACCGCTTCAAGAGAATCAGCGACAAGGCCGCCGGCGACCCGGCCCTGGCCCTCGACGACTATTACGAGCAGGGCTACGACCTGATGGCGTCGCCCACCGCCCAGAAAGCCTTCGATATCCACAGCGAGCCCGACTCGATCCGTGACGCCTACGGCCGGACCCCCTTCGGTCAGCGGGCGCTCCTGGCCCGTCGGCTGGTCGAGGCCGGTGTCCCGTTCATCACCTTGAACGAGGGGGGCTGGGACCACCACGAAAGCCTCTTCGACGCCTACGACAAGAAGATGCCCGCATTTGAAGGGGCGATCGCCGCGCTGATCAGCGATCTCGACCAGCGCGGGATGCTCGCGACGACCCTGGTCATCGCGCTCGGAGAGTTCGGCCGGACTCCCAAGATCAACGGCAAAGGAGGCCGCGACCACTGGTCGAACGCGATGTCGGTCCTGTTCGCAGGCGGCGGAACGCCCGGCGGCCAGGCCATCGGCGCGACCGACTCGCGAGGCTACGCCGCCGTCGAGCGGATTCTCGCTCCCGAGAACTTCGCCAGCACCGTTTACGCCAAGCTCGGGATCGACCCCGGCAAGATCCTCTACGCTCCCAACGGTCGCCCGGTCCACCTCGTCAGCGACCCGACCCCGATCAAGGAATTGATGGGATGAACGTCCGCCACGGTTCAAGGTTCATCCTCACTCCGGTTCTCCTTCTGTTCGGATTGACCACGACCTCATCCGCCAAACCACCGACGTTGACCCATCTCTTCCCGTCGGGAGGTACGGCCGGGGCCACGATCGAACTGACGGCGGTCGGACAGTTCGACAATACCGTCACGTTCACGGGAGGGACGTCGGCGGGAGTGACGGTGTCGTCGGCGGGCATCGGTATGAACGCAGGCTGGGCGGAGCAATTCGACACGCAAGGCA